>NZ_JBIQHY010000111.1:9549-23068 GCF_044508335.1 Actinomadura sp. | reverse complement strand
CTGGCGGCGGGGGTGGCGCTGGCCGCGGCGCTGCCGGAGCTGCGCTACGCGTGCGGGCTGGGCACGCTGTCGCTTCTTGAGGGCGACGTCGTGGGCGAGCCGCTGCGCCCGGTGGCCGGCGAGATCGAGGTGCGGCGCCCCGAGGTGGACGAGGAGGCGCTGCGCCGCTGGGAGGCTCCCGCCGGGGGGTGGCGCGAGCGGGCCCTGGCCGCGCAGCGGCACCTGGGCGGGCCGGAGCTGATCGGGGCGGCGCCGTGAACCCGGCGACCGCGCTGGCGACCGTGCTGGTCGACGAGCTGCTGCGGAGCGGGATGACCGACGCGGTGCTGGCGCCGGGGTCGCGGTCGGCTCCGCTGGCGCTGGCGCTGCAGGCCGCCGAGGAGTCCGGGCGGCTGCGGCTGCACGTGCGGATCGACGAGCGGTCGGCGTCGTTCCTCGGACTGGGCCTGGCCAAGCGCTCGGGCCGCCCGGTGGCGCTGGTGTGCACGTCCGGGACGGCGGCGGCGAACTTCCACCCGGCGGTGATCGAGGCGCACGAGTCGGGCGTCCCGCTGATCGTGATCACCGCGGACCGGCCGCCGGAGCTGCGCGACACCGGCGCGAACCAGACGATCGACCAGGTGAAGCTGTACGGGACGGCGGTGCGGTGGAGCACCGAGGTCGGCGTGCCGGAGAACCGCCCCGGCATGGTGGCGTACTGGCGGTCGCTGGCCAGCCGCGCGTGGGGTGTGGCGCAGGCGCCGTCGCCGGGGCCGGTGCACCTGAACGCGGCGTTCCGCGAGCCGCTGATCCCCGACGGCGACGAGACGTGGTGCGAGCCGCTCGACGGCGACGCGACGGGCGCGTGGACGAAGGTGCGGCCGGCGACGCCGGGTTCGGTGCTGCACGTCCCGCCGACGCGCCGCGGCGTGCTGGTGGTGGGGGACGGGGCGTCGAACGTCAAGCGGTACGTGGCGGCTGCGTCGATGGCCGGGTGGCCCGTGCTGGCCGAGCCGAACGGCAACGCCCGCTACGGCGACCACGCCCTGTCGTCGCACCATTTCCTGCTGGGCGTCCCTGAGTTCGTGGAGCGGCACCGCCCCGAGGTGGTGGTGACGCTCGGCAAGCCGGGGCTGTCGCGGCCGCTGCTGTCGCTGCTGCGCCGCGCCGAGGAGCACATCGTCCTCGCCCCGGACCTGGCGCGCTGGCCCGACCCGGTGCGGTCGGCGACGCAGGTGGCGCCGGAGGTGGAGATCCCGGTGGTGTCGGGCGACGACGCGTGGCTGAAGTCGTGGCGGGCCGCGGACCTGGCCGCGGCGGCGGCGGTGGACGCGGTGCTGGACGCGGTGCCGCAGGTGAGCGAGCCGCGGCTGGCCCGCGACCTGGTGGCGGGGCTGCCGGGCGGGTCGCTGCTGTTCACCGCGTCGAGCATGCCGATCCGGGACCTGGACCAGGTGATGCGCCCGCGCCGCGGCATCCGGATCATGGCGAACCGGGGCGCGAGCGGCATCGACGGGCTGATCTCGACGGCGATGGGCGCGGCGCTCGCGCACAGCGGCCGCTCTTATGCGCTGCTCGGCGACCTGGCGTTCCTGCACGACCAGAACGGCCTGGTCGTCGGCCCGCACGACCGGCGCCCCGACCTGGCGGTGATCGTGGTGAACAACCGGGGCGGCGGGATCTTCTCGCTGCTGCCGCAGGCGGCGCTGCGCGGCCCGTTCGAGCGGATCTTCGGCACCCCGCACCAGGTGGACGTGGAGGGGATCGCGGCCGCGCACGGCGTCCCGTACCGGCGGCTGGAGGCGGCCGCGGACCTGCCGAAGGCGATGGCGGGGGAGGGGCTGCGGATCATCGAGGCCCGCACCGACAGGGAGGCGAACGCGGCCCTGCACGCCGACATGCGCAAGGCCGCCCAGGCCGCCGTCCGCGCGACCCTGACCTGAGGAGCCGCGGCGCCGCCGCGGCGGCACTCATGTCCCAGTAAGAACTTACAATGTAAAGGTGCTGGGCGGTGTGCATCCCAACCACACCAGCACCACAAGAACATCCACCAAGGCAGCAGCCCCTCGTCGGTCGTCGCAGATGCGAAGGCCGGGCGGGCCACGTGGCCCGCCCGGCCTCTTTCCCGCTAGTCCGCGGGCATCACGGTGAAGGTGAATCCGGTGGCGGTCGGCCGCCGCATCGGGACGTCGCACTTGATCCGGCGCAGCGCCTCGTTCCTGCTGAGGCCGAGCGCGCGTGCGATGAGCCGGTCCGGGCGTACCGGCACCGGGTCGTCGAAGACGACCTGTACCCGCACCGGCCACGCCTCGTCGGCGGGACGGGCCGGCGGTACGTGGAGCCGCCAGGCTCCCGTCCAGTCGAGCGTGACGCGGTTGCGCCGGGCGAACAGCGGATCGAGCAGCGTGGACGCCACCAGTTCCGGATCGTTGGCGCGGTAGCCGTCGAGCAGGACCGGATCGAAGGATCTGACCGGAACCCGCTCGTGGACGGTGAGCTTGGTCGTGCGATCGCAGTCCGTGCAGCGGGCCGGCAGCCAGACCGACAGCAGCTTGCCGTTGGCGTTGACGCGGAACCTGCCCTCGCCGGCGGTGGCCGACTCCGAAAGGCAGTCCGTGCAGCGTGCGGACAGCAGCGGCAGCCTGGTCCGGCGGACGACCCAGCGCAGCACAGTATGAGGTTGTGAAGACATGATCTCTCTGGACCTGACACGAGGCCGATTGCGCGCGGCCTCGAACGCTGTATGACCGGGCGCACGCGGGCAGCCCGGCGGAACCGACGAGCGCGTCGGCTACAGGTGTGCGGAAGAAGGTGTCAGGTCTGGAGAGCAGGCGGGGTCACGCGGTTCGTCCTCTGTCCTCGCTGCGACGGGGGCCGAAGGCAACCTACGGGAACGCGTGAGGAGGGCTCAAACGGTTTTCCGGACGGCCCTCTGCCTCCCACGGACGAACTCGCCCAGGCAGGGGCCTGCGGCTCCGCCTGCGGAGGTTCAGGGGGCGAGGAAGCGGTCGCGGAGGGCCTCGGTGTCCTCGGGGGTCCAGCCGTGGCCGGCGAGCCAGCCGAGCGTCCCGCCGAACTCCTCGTCGACGCGCGCGAGGAGCTTTTCCATGAGGGCGGCGTGGGGCACGTAGGCCCCGGCCGGGCGGGAGTCGAGGTCGGCGGCGTAGGTGTCGCTGGCGCGCAGCCGCCGCAGGACGGCCTCCATGCGTTCCCCGGTCTGGGCGTAGTCGGCGACGATGGCCTCGCGGGTGACGCCGGCGACGTCGAGGGCGAGGGCGCAGACGACGCCGGTGCGGTCCTTCCCGGCCGCGCAGTGCACCAGGGAGGAGCCGTCGGTGCGGGTCATGACGCGGAGGGCGGCGACGATGGAGTCGCCGCGGTCGGTGAGGTAGCCCAGGTAGTGGCCGGCCGGGCGCTCGTCCCGCCAGGGGAGCGCCCTGTCCACGTCGGCGCCCGCGTCGGCGTCGGTGCCGGCGTCCGCCCCGGCGGCGACGTCGGTGCGGCTGCCGGCTTCGGGGAACAGCGACAGCTGGTGGACGGTCACGGAGGGTATGCGGGTGAGGGGTCCGGGGCCTTCGAGCCGCACCTCGGCTTCGCTGCGCAGGTCGATGACGTTCTTGAGGGCGTAGTCGTCGAGGAGGACGCGGACGTCGGCGACGGAGAGGTCCTGGAGGTTGTCGGAGCGGAGCACGCGGCCCCGCCTGGTGGTCCGTCCGTCGGCTGTGGGGAGTCCGCCGAGGTCGCGGGCGTTGACCGCACCGTCCAGTTCTATCCACCGTGTGCCACCGTCCATGACTTATGACCTTATAGCGCGGCGGTGGCCGCCGATTTGCGCGGGTGGCGCCGTTGACGAGAATTGGGCCGTGACCGCTCTCAACCTCTACCAATTGCGCTCCTTCCTCACCGTCAGTGAGGAGCACAGCATCACACGGGCCGCGAGTCGCCTGCATCTGGCGCAGCAGGCGGTGTCCTCGCAGATCAGGCAGCTGGAGCGGGCGCTCGGGGTGACGCTGCTGGTGCGCACCTCGCGGGGTGTGCTGCTCACTCCCGCGGGGGAGGAACTGGCTGCGGGCGGGAAAGCGGTGATCGCGGACGCCGATGCGCTGGTCGAGCGGGTGCGGGCCGTCGCCGCGGGGCAGGCGGGCCGGTTGCGGCTGGTGTGCAAGCCGCACGCGACGGCCGAGTTCGCGATCGAGGTCGCCGAGGCGATGGAGGCGGCGGTCCCGGGCGTGGTGATCGAGCTGGTGACGGTGTCGACGCTGCCGGAGGAACTGGAGCTGCTGGCGAGCGGCCGGGCGGACGCGGCGTTCCTGTGGACGCCGGCGGGCGACGGGAGCCTGCGGTACGCCGAGGTGCGCGAGGACCGGAGGATGGTGGCGCTGCCGGAAGGGCACCGGCTGGCGTCACGGGAGTCGGTGGTGCTGGCGGACCTGGCGGACGAGCCGGTGATCGTGCCGAAGGTGGTGGTGTCGCAGGACGTGCTGCGGCACTGGCTGGCCGAGCCGCGTCCGGACGGCCGGCCGGCGCTGCGCGGTCCGGCGGCGCAGCGGATCGAGGACCGGCTGATCCTGGTGGCGCGGGGGCGCGGGGTGTGGCTGGCGCCCGAGCCGCTGGCCGCATACTTCCCGGCGCCGAGGGTCCGGTGGGTGCCGGTGGTGGACGCGGCGCCCTCGTACCTGGCCGTGGTGTGGACGGCGCGGGCCCCGGAGTCGCTGGTGTCGCGGCTGGTCGCCGAGGTGCGGCGGATCACCGGGTGGGCGGGGGACTGAGCGACCGCCCGGCGATCCGCCGCGGTAGTGGGGGCAGAACGGTGACCGGGTCAGAACATGGCGCCGTTGGCGCGCAGGGTCTGGCCGGAGACCCAGCCGGCGTCGGCGCCGATGAGCCATCCGACGAGGGGGGCGATGTCGTCGGGGGAGCCGAGGCGCCCGCGGGGGCTGTGGTGGGTCGCGGCCTCGATGGATTCGGGTGTTTCGGCGGCGCGGTAGAAGTCGTCGTCGATGGGGCCGGGGGCGACGGCGTTGACGGTGATGCCGCGGGCGCCGAGTTCCTTGGCGGCGGCGAGGACCATGCGTTCGACGGCGGCCTTGGAGCCGGAGTACAGGCCGTAGGGGCCGGTCATGACGGAGGTGAGGGTGGTGGACAGGACGACGTAGCGGCCGTTGTCGGCGAGGTGGCGTGCCGCGGCGCGCAGGGTGTTGAAGGCGCTGCGGGTGTTGAGGTTGATGAGGTGGTCGAAGTCGGCGTCGGTGTGGTCGGCGAGGGGTTTCTTGATGACGGCGCCGGGGGTGTGGACGACGATGTCGAGGTGTCCGTACCGTTCGGCGGTCTGGGCGAACAGGGCGTCGACCTGGGCGGAGTCGCAGGCGTCGGAGCGGACGGCTTCGGCGGTGACGCCGTGGTCGAGGAGTGCGGCGAGTGTGGTCTTGGCGGCGGTTTCGTCGCCGTTGTAGCTGATCACGGTGGTGGCGCCGCGGGCGGCGGCGTTCTCGGCGAACGCGGCGCCCTGGTTGCGGGTGCCGCCGACGATGAGGGCGACTTTGCCTTCGAGGTCGCGGGTGGCCGGGACCAGTGACATGGGTGTTATCCCCCGTGTGGTGTAGCTGGAGAAGATCGCGACCAGTGTGCGGGGGCGGGGGGCGGGTGGGGAAGCAGTGATGTGCTGTGGCGGCCACATGCCGTCGTTGTGGCGGCCGGTTCCGGGGGGCGGCGCGGCCGGTCACGGAGGGGCCGGTCGCGGAGGGGCCGGTCGCGGAGGGTATGCGGGGGTTCGGGTCATCACAGGCCCTTTGGGGTGAGGGGCGGGGGCGGAAGCCGGGACCTGCGAGCCAGGGCGGAATTGGCTCCGCGGCGTGGCGACCGTCCGGGTTCACGCTCCGTAGCGTTCGAGCAGTCGTTTTCGTGCTCGAACTGGAGGTTTCATGACCGCGACCCTGTACGCTCCTTCCCCTTCGTCCGGAGCTTCCGGGCGGCGTGCCGGGAGTGATTTCGCGCCGCTGGCGCGGCGGGTCCGCGAGAGCGGGCTGCTGGAGCGCCGCCGCGGCTACTACGCGCGGGCGATCGCGCTGAACCTGGCCGCGACGGCGGCGGTGTGGGGGGCGGTGGCGTGGGCGGGCGCCGGGTGGTGGACGGTGCTGCTGGGCGTGCCGCTGGCGGTGCTGGCGGCGCGGGCGGCGTTCCTGGGGCATGACGCGGGGCACCGGCAGATCGCGCGGACCGCGCGGGCGAACCGGTGGCTGGGGCTGCTGCTGGGCAACCTGCTGCTGGGGATGGGGCACGGGTGGTGGAACGACAAGCACAACCGGCATCACGCGAACCCGAACCATGTGGGCAAGGACCCGGACGTGGGGGAGGGGGTGCTGGCGTGGACGCGGGAGCAGGCCGGGCGTAAGCGGGGTGTGCTGCGGTGGGTGGCGCGGCATCAGGCGGTGCTGTTCTTCCCGCTGCTGACGCTGGAGGGCGTCAACTTGAAGGTGGGGAGCCTGTTGTTCCTGCGGGGCCGTTCCCGGCGCGACCGGCTGGTGGAGGGCGGGCTGCTGCTGGTGCACGCGGCCTGGTATCTGGGGCTGGCGTTCGCGCTGCTCCCGCCGGCGCAGGCGGTGGCGTTGATCGCGGTGCAGCACGCGCTGTTCGGTGTGCATCTGGGTGCGGTGTTCGCGCCGAACCACAAGGGGATGGCGATGCCGGGGCCGGGTGAGCGGTGGGGGCATCTGCGGCGGCAGGTGCTGACGTCGCGGAACGTGCGGGGCGGGGCGGTCACCGACTGGCTGATGGGCGGGCTGAACTACCAGATCGAGCATCACCTGTTCCCGGGGGTCCCGCGGTGCAGCCTGCGGCGGGTGCGGCCGCTGGTGATGGAGCACTGCGCGGCGGTGGGGCTGCCTTACGCCGAGACGGGGCTGATCGAGTCGTACCGGCGGGCTCTTGGTCACATGCGGGAGATCGGGGAGCCGCTGCGGTAGGGGCGGGGCTATGCTCCGGCCATGCCGGAGGGACACACGATTCATCGACTGGCCGCCGAGCATCAGCGGATGTTCGGCGGCCATGCCGTCGCGGCGTCGAGCCCGCAGGGCCGGTTCGCGGAGGGGGCGCGGCGGCTGGACGGGCGGGTGCTGGTGGCGGCGGACGCGCACGGCAAGCATCTGCTTTTGGGGTTCGACGACGATGTGACGCTGCATGTGCATCTGGGGATCTACGGGCGGTTCGGGTTCGGTGCGGCGCCGCCGCCGGAGCCGGTGGGGCTGGTGCGGTTGCGGCTGGTGGGCGGGGGGTGTTTCGCGGATCTGCGGGGGCCGAACACGTGCGAGGTGCTGGAGCCGGGCGAGGTGAAGCTGCTGCGGGACCGGCTGGGGCCGGATCCGCTGCGGGCGGACGCCGATCCGGAGGTGGCGTGGCGGCGGATCAGCCGGTCGCGGACGCCGGTGGCGGTGCTGCTGATGGATCAGTCGGTGGTGGCGGGGCCGGGGAACATCTACCGGGCGGAGGTGCTGTTCCGGCAGGGGATCGATCCGCGGCTGCCGGGGCGGCGGCTGTCGGCGGAGCAGTGGGCGGGGATCTGGGACGATCTGGTGCTGCTGATGGCGGAAGGAGTGCGCGCGGGGCGGATCGACACGGTCCGTCCGGAGCACACGCCGGAGGCGATGGGGCGGCCGCCGCGCGTGGACGATCACGGTGGCGAGGTGTACGTGTACCGGCGTGCGGGGCTGCCGTGCCTGGTGTGCGGGACGCCGGTGGCGGCGGCGGAGGTGGCGTCCCGGAACCTGTTCTGGTGTCCGGGGTGCCAGCCCTCCGCCGCGTGACGCCGGCCGGCGGCGGGGTGGCCGGGGCGGGTCAGGAGATGGTGGGTGTGGGGCCGGTGTCGCCGGTGTGGACGGGCCGGGGGACGACGGGCACGTCGTCGTCGGTCTGGGGTGCGCGGCGCTGGGCGCGGCGGTGGCGGAGGCGGGCGGCGAGGGGTTCGGTGGTGCGGGCGAGGACGGGTCCGGCGACGGCGAGGATGAGGACGTAGGCGGCGGCGAGGGGGCCGAGGCGCGGGTTGGTTCCGGCGCTGACGGCCAGGCCGGCGATGACGATGTTGAATTCGCCGCGGGGGACGAGGGCGGCGCCGGCGCGGAGTCGTCCGGTGGTGGCGACGCCGGCGCGGCGGGCGGCGATCCAGCCGGTGCCCATCTTGGTGAGGACGCCGGCGGCGGCGAGGGCCGCGGCGATGGCGAGGACGGGCGGCAGGGCGGCGGGGTCGGTGTGGAGGCCGAAGAAGACGAAGAAGACGGCGGCGAACAGGTCGCGGAGGGGGGCGAGGAGTTTCTGGGCGGTGTGGGCGAGGGTGCCGGACAGGGCGATGCCGACGAGGAAGGCGCCGACGGCGGCGGAGACCTGGAGTTGCTGGGCGATGCCTGCGACCAGGAGGGTGAGGCCGAGGACTTTGAGGAGGAGGACTTCTTCGCTGGGGCTGGCGACGAAGCGTTCGACGAGTTTCCCGTGGCGCAGGGCGATGTAGAGGATGACGGTGATGGTGGCGGCGGCGATGCCGAGGGCGGCGGCGCCGCCGAGGAGTCCGGCGCCGGCGAGCAGGGCGGTGAGGATGGGCAGGTAGGCGGCCATGGCGAGGTCTTCGAAGACCAGGACCGACAGCAGGGCGGGGATCTCGCGGTTGCCGAGCCAGCCGAGGTCGCCGATGACTTTGGCGGTGATGCCGGAGGAGGTGACGTAGGTGATGCCGCCCATGGCGACGGCGGCGACGGGGCCCCAGCCGAGGATGAGGGCGGCGGCGACGCCGGGGGCGGCGTTGAGGGCGAGGTCGGCGAGTCCGGTGGGGGCGGAGGTGCGCAGGGTGCCGACGAGTTCACCGGCGGTGTATTCCAGGCCGAGGGTGAACAGCAGGAGGATGACGCCGACTTCGGCGCCGATGGAGACGAATTCCTCGCTGGTGGTCAGGGGGAGGATGCCGCCGGAGCCGAAGGCGAGGCCGGCGATGAGGTAGAGGGGGATGGGGGAGATCGAGAAGCGGACCGAGACGGCGCCGAGGAGGCCGAGGGCCAGGATGATCGCGCCGAGTTCGATGAGTTGGACTGCTGAGTGCATGCGCGGTCAGCCGTGGGCGAGGATGTGGGCGACGGCGGCGGTGCCTTCCCCGGTTCCGGTGACGACGACGATGTCGCCGGCGGTGAAGACGAAGTCGGGGCGGGGGCTGGCGAGGACCTGTCCTTCGCGGACGACGGCGACGATGGAGGCGCCGGTGCGGGTGCGGGCGCGGGTGTCGCCGAGGGGGCGCCCGTCGTAGGGGGAGCCCGCGGCGATGGGGTACTGCTCGGTGACGAGGCCTTCGACCTGGCGGTGGAGTTCGGCGAGGTGTTCCACGATGCGGCCGGTGCCGAGGAGCTCGGCGATGGCGTTGGCCTCCTCGGCGGTGAGGGCGACGGTGGCGATGCAGCTGTCGGGGTCTTCTTTGTCGTAGATGACCAGGTCGCGGCGGCCGGTGCGGTGGGAGATGACGCCGATCTGGCGGCCGCGTGCGGTGGTCATGACGTGCTGCAGGCCGATTCCGGGCAAAGCGGTCCGTTCGATGTCCACGGGTGCTTCGTCCTCCGTCTCAATGGTGCTGGGGTCGTTGTCGACCGTACCGGGGTCAGCGGGTCATCGTCCCAGATGGGGTGGTGTAGCGGGCGGCGAGGGTGCGGACTGTGGCGGTGATCATCGCGCGGAGTTCGGGCGGTTCGAGGATTTCGACGTCGGCGCCGAGTTTGAGGAATTCGACGTGGGCGTGGCGGACGGATTCGATGGGCAGGACGGCGCGGACCCATCCGTCGGGGCCGGGCGGGCCGGCGTCGGCGCGGGCGGCGCGGGCCATGGCGGGCGGCAGGAGGATCTGGGCGCGGGTGAGGCCGTCGGGGGACAGGCGGACGGTGGCGTGCTCGGGGTAGGAGTCGGCTTCGAAGCGCTGGGTGTAGGCGGTCCAGTGGGCGGCGAGGTCGAATCCGTCGGGGCGGTCGAAGCGTCCGGGGAGGGTGGTGAGGGCGAGGACGCGGGAGATGCGGTAGGTGCGGGGTTCGACGGTGGTGCCGGTGGGGCGGGCGATGAGGTACCAGCTTCCGGCTTTGAGGACGACGCCGAGGGGGTCGAGGGTGCGGGTGACGTGCTGGGGGTGCCGCCAGCGGCGGTAGCGGACCTGGATGGGGTGCTGGTTCCACACGGCGTCGGCGATGGCGTGCAGGTGGGGGACGTCGTCGGGGGTGCGGAACCAGCCGGGCGCGTCGAGGTGGAAGCGTTCGCGGATGCGGGCGGCGCGGCTGCGGGGGCCGGGCGGGAGGGCGGCCATGAGTTTGAGTTCGGCGGCCAGGACGTCGCCGAGGCCGAGCTGGGTGGCGGGTCCGGGCAGGCCGGTCAGGGGGAGGGAGGCGGCTTCGGATTCGGTGAGGCCGGTGAGGCGGGTGCGGTAGCCGCCGAGGAGCCGGTATCCGCCGTCGGGGCCGCGGTCGGCGTAGATGGGGACGCCGGCGGCGCTGAGGGATTCGACGTCGCGGTAGACGGTGCGGACGGACACTTCGAGTTCGGCGGCGAGTTCGCGTGCGGTCATGCGTTCTCTGGCCTGCAGGAGGAGCAGGAGGGACAGCAGCCGGCTCGCGCGCATCGTCTCAGTGTGCCGGGTCGGGGGTGCCGGATTCGGGCCGGGTTCTGGTCAGCCGTGCAGGGCGTACTGCATGGGGCGGAACTTGGCGCGGGCCTCGGCGAGTTCGGCGGCGGGGTCGGAGTCGGCGACGATGCCGCAGCCGGCGAACAGGCGGGCGCGGGTGCCGTCGATCTCGGCGCAGCGCAGCGCGATGCCCCATTCGCCGTCGCCGCGGGCGTCGACCCAGCCGACGGGGCCGGCGTAGCGGCCGCGGTCCATGCCCTCGAGTTCGCGGATGAGGTCCAGGGCGGTGTCGGTGGGGGTGCCGCAGACGGCGGGGGTGGGGTGCAGGGCGGCGACGACGTCCAGGACGGACCGGTCGGAGGCCAGGTGGCCGCGGATGGGGGAGGCCAGGTGGATGACGTTGGGCAGGGTGAGCAGTTCGGGCTGGTCGGGGACGGTGAGGTCGGCGCACAGGGGGGTGAGGGCGTCGCGGACCATCTCGGCGGCGTAGCGGTGCTCCTCGCGGTCCTTGGCGGAGGCGAACAGGCGGCCGGCGCGGTCCCGGTCGTCGGCGGGCGTGCCGCCGCGGGGGGTGGTGCCGGCCAGGACGAGGGATTCGACGGTGTCGCCGGTGCGGCGGATGAGCAGTTCGGGGGTGGCGCCGACCAGGCCGGCGCAGGAGAAGGTGTAGCAGGCGGGGAAGCGGGCGGCCAGGCGGCGCAGCAGGACGCGGGCGTCGATGGGCGCGGCGGCGCGGGCGGTGATGTCGCGGGCGAGGACGACCTTGCCGAGGCGGCCGCCGCGGATGCGGTCGACGGCGGCGGCGACGGCGGCTGCCCAGTCGTGTTCGGGGAGGGCGCCGCCGCTCCACCGCAGGCCGGTGGGGGGCTGGGGCGGGTTGGCGAGGGCGAGGGGGTCGGTGTCGTCGCCGATGGTGGTGAGCCAGGCGCGTCCGCCGCGCCGGCCGAGGATGCGGCGGGGGACGATGAGGGTGGAGTCGGGGGACTTGGGGTCGAAGCCGAAGGAGCCGAAGGCGACGGGCCCCGAGCCGGGGACGGCGGCGGTGTCGTCGACGGCGGCGGCGCCGAACAGCTCGCGGAGCATGCCGGCGGCGGCGGTGAAGCGGTCGTCGCCGCCGGTGACGGTGAGGCGGGCGGCCTCGCCCCAGCCGACGATGCCTTCGCCGCGGCGGATCCACGCCAGCGCGGAAGGGTGGGGGAGCCGCGCGATGAGGTCGCCCGGGTCGGGGACCGGGACGGTGCGCACGGTGAGTCGGTCCGGTGCTGCTGTCGCGGCGAGCTTCACACGGGCCACTGTACGCCAGATTTGAACCTGTTCAAACGGGCGGGGCGGGGGCGCGGGGTGAGGCGTGCGCCACATCCGGGCGGGCCGGCCGCGGCGTTCCCGGCGTCCGTATGCCCGTCCGTCATGCCCGTCCGTCCCGCCCCCATGCGGGCGGCGCGGGCGGGACGGGACGGTGCCGGGCCGGGGCGGCGGGTCAGCGGCGGGCGGTGCCGCTGAGCTTCCAGGCGGCCGGCAGGAGCCCGGCGGCCAGCAGGACCTTCAGGGCGTCGCCGGCCAGGAACGGCGTCATGCCCAGGTCGACGGCCTTGCCCAGGTCGACGTCCAGGGCGGCCATCAGGTAGGGGACGCCGGCGGCGTAGATGACGGCGGTCCCGACGAGCATGGTCCCGACGGTGCGCAGCGGGGTCCGGTCGCCGCCGCGCTCGGCCAGGCGCCCGACGACGGCGGCGGCCGCCACGAACCCGATGATGTAGCCGAGGGTGGGGAACCCGGTGCCGGAGGCGCCGTCGGTGAACCAGGGGACGCCGGCCATGCCGGCGAGCAGGTAGACCAGCATGCCGAGCGCGCCGCGGCCGGCGCCGAGCGCGGCGCCGGCGAGCAGCACGGCGAAGGTCTGCCCGGTGACGGGGACGGGGGTGCCGGGCAGCGGGACGGCGATCTGCGCGGCGAGGCCGACGAGGGCGGCGGCGCCTGCGACGAGGGCGGCGTCGCGGGCCAGGGCACCGGGCAGCAGGTCGCCCAGGACGGCGGGGCGCCGCTGGGTTGCGTGGGCAGTAGCCACAGATCCTCCCAAAAACGTTTTGTCAGGCCGAAACCTAGCGAACGGGTCGTCCGGGGTGGATCACGCGGGCTACAGAAACCGCCCCGCCCGCTTTGTACAGGCCGCTCACCCGGCCGGGCGGGAGCCGGAGGCGAGGTAGATCACATCGGGTTCGCCGCGCGGCACCGGCACCGGCCGGACGTCCACCCGCGCGAACCGCTCGCGCAGCAGCGCCTCGAACGCCGGCGCGGCGGCGGCGCTCCACACCGCCAGGACGCCGCGCGGGGCCAGCCGCCGGGTGAGCAGGTCCAGGCCGGCGGGGGCGTAGAGGCGGGCGTTGCCGGGGGTGACGGTCCAGTCGGGGCCGTTGTCGATGTCCAGGCACAGCGCGTCGAAGCGGCCGGCCGCGGGGTCGGCGAGAACGTCGAGGAGGTCGGCGCAGCGGACGGTGACGCGGGGGTCGTCCAGCGCGCCGCCCGACCAGGGCCGCAGCTCGGCGGCGTGCCAGCCGACGACGGCCGGCTCGCGCTCGACGACCGTGACGTGCGCCACCGGCGGCAGGGCGAGCGCCTCGGCCAGGGAGAACCCGACGCCGAGCCCGCCGATGAGCACCCGCACCGGCCCGCCCGGGCTCCGCCCCGCCGGACCGCGCCCGTCCAGGCTCTGCACGGCGGCGCGCACCAGCAGCCGCTCGGACTCGCCGTTGCGGGTGTCCATGAGGAACACGCCGTTGCTGATGATCTCGTAGTCGGCGCCGGCGCGGCGCAGCACCAGCTCCCCGCCGACCCCGGCGGCGCGGTCGACCACCACCGGCTCCCCGGACGCGGCGATTCCCATGCCCCGCACCCTATCCGCCGACCCTGCCC
>NZ_JBIQHY010000111.1:3068-9449 GCF_044508335.1 Actinomadura sp. | reverse complement strand
CCGCTCCGTCCGGCGGGCTGCTGGCCGGGCGCCGGATCCTGGTCGTCGGCGCGGGGACGCGGCACAGCGACGACCCCGCCGCCCCGGTCGGCAACGGCCGCGCGATCGCGGTGACCGCCGCGCGGGAGGGCGCGATGGTGGCGTGCGCGGACCTCGACGAGCACGCCGCGGGGCAGACCGCCGCGATGATCGCCGCCGAGGGCGGGCGGGCGTGCACGGTGGTGGCCGACGTCGCCGACCCGGCCGCCTGCGACCGCGTGGTCGCGCTGGCGGGCGAGGGGCTCGGCGGGCTGGACGGGGTGGTGTTCAACGCCGGCATCGGGATCGGGTACGGGCTGGCGGGGACGGCGCTGGCCGACTGGGACCGCGTCCTGCACGTCAACCTGCGCGCCCCGTTCCTGGTCGGCAAGGCCGCGATGCCCGCGCTGGAGGCCGGGGGGTCGATGGTGTTCATCGGCTCCCTCGCCGGGACGAAACCGGGATCGCGGTCGCCGTCCTACGACGCGTCCAAGGCGGGCCTGACCGGGCTGGTGCGGCACATCGCCGCCGAGGGCGCGCCGCGCGGGGTCCGCGCCAACGTGGTGGCGCCGGGGCTGATCGACACGGTGATGGGGCGGGACGCCTCGGCCGGCAGCGCCGCCCGCGACCGGGTCGCCGCGCTGATCCCGATGCACCGGCAGGGAACCGCGTGGGAGGTCGCCGACGCGGCGGTGTTCCTGCTGTCGGACCGCGCGTCCTACATCACCGGTCAGGTCCTGCACGTCGACGGGGGCCTGTCGACGCTGCGGTGAATCCCGGTGGTGCCCGCGGGGCGCGCCGCCTGCCGTGGACGGCCATGGACGATCTTGTGGGGCTGCGGCCCGTCGCCGAGGGCGACCTGCCGTTCGTCGAGCGGCTGCGGACCGATCCCGGGCTGTGCGGGCCGTTCCTGTGGGAGGGCTGGTTCGATCCGCACCGGTTCCGGCGCAGGTGGGAGGCCGACGGGATGCTCGGCGCCGACAAGGGCGACCTCCTGGTCGCCGCCGGCGGCGACCGGCTGGGGCTGGTGTCCTACCGCCGGGTGAACACCACGGCGCGGACGTGGTGCTGGAGCATCGGGATCGCGCTGATGCCCGCGGCGCGGGGCAGGGGGGGCGGGGACCCGCGCGCAGCGGCTGCTGGTGGAGTACCTGTTCGCGCACACGACCGCGCACCGGATCCAGGCCGAGACCGACGTGGACAACCTCGCCGAGCAGCGCGCCCTGGAGAAGGCGGGGTTCACGCGGGAGGGCGTGATGCGCGGCTACAGCTTCCTGGGCGGCCGGTACCACGACGAGGTGCTGTACAGCGTCCTGCGCGGCGACCTGCCCGGGAACACCCCTTCCCCTTCCATGGTTACCGTGTAAGCCTGTAATCATCGGGAGGTGCCATGGACGAGACCGACCCCCTGGACGCCTACTCCCGCACGGTGTCGGCCGTGGCGCGGGAACTGACCCCGCGCGTGGCGGCGCTGCGCGTCCGGCACCGCCGCGGCGAGGGCGCCGGTTCGGCGGTGGCCTTCACCGGCGACGGGTTCCTGCTGACCAACGCGCACGTCGTCGGCCGCGCTCCCGGCGGGCAGGCCGCGTTCTCCGGCGGCGCCGCCGGGGACTTCACCGTCGTCGGCACCGACCCGCTGTCGGACCTGGCCGTCGTGCGCGCGGACGGGCCCGTCCCCGACCCGGTCGCCCTCGGCGACGCCGACGGCCTGGTCGTGGGGCAGCTCGTGGTGGCCGTCGGCAACCCCCTCGGCCTGGCCGGGTCCGTCACCGCCGGGGTGGTGTCGGCGCTGGGCCGGTCCCTGCCCACCTCCCAGCCCACCCGCGGCGGCACCGCCGTCCGCCTCATCGAGGACGTCATCCAGACCGACGCGGCGCTCAACCCCGGCAACTCCGGCGGCGCGCTGGCCGACTCGTCCGGCCGCGTCGTCGGCGTCGCCACCGCCGTCGCCGGGATCGGGCTCGGCCTGGCCGTGCCGATCAACGCCACCACCCGCCGCATCATCGCCGCGCTGATGCGCGACGGCCGCGTCCGCCGCGCGTTCCTCGGCCTGGCCGCCGCGCCGGTGCCCGTCCCGGCGCAGCTGCGCGAGCGCACCGGGCAGGACGACGCGCTGCGCGTCGCCGAGGTCGTGCCCGGCAGCCCCGCCGACCGCGCCGGGCTGCGGCGCGGCGACCTGGTGCTGACCGCCGGCGGCGCGCCGGTCTCGCAGGCCCAGTCGCTGCAGAAGCTGATGTTCGCCGAGGCGATCGGCCGCCCGTTCCCCATCACCGTGCTGCGCAACGGCGCCATGGTCGACGTCATCGCCGAACCGGTCGAGCTCGACCCCGAACCGGCCTGATCGGCCCGCCTCGCACTCCCGCCTCGGACTCCCGGCCCGCGTGCCGGGGCGGCGGTCACAGCAAGGACAGCTGCTGCGGCGCCGCGGGCGGCGGGGGAGGGGCGTTCCGGTGGGAGGCGCGGCCGCCGATGCCGTAGCGGGACGCCAGCTCGCGCACCCGCCGCGCGATGCCCTCCTGGTAGTCGCGGGGGGCGTAGGAGCCGCCCCGGTACAGGCGCGCGTAGGGGACGAGCAGGTCGGGGCGGTGCTCGCGCAGCCAGGCCAGGAACCACTCCCGGGCGCCGGGGCGCAGGTGCAGCGTGATCGCCGACACCGAGGTGGCGCCCGCTTCGGCGATCTGCCGGACCGCGGCGTCCAGCTGGGCGGGGGAGTCCGACAGGTAGGGGATGACCGGGCCCATCAGCACGGCGCAGCCGACGCCGGCGTCGTTGAGCGCCGCGCACACCTCCAGGCGGCGGCGCGGCGGCGGGGTGCCCGGCTCGACCAGGCGCCACAGCCGCGGGTCGACCGACCCGACCGACACCGCGGCGCTCACCCGCGTGCGGGCGGCGGCCTCCTGCAGGAGCGGCAGGTCGCGCAGGATCAGCGTGCCCTTGGTGAGGATGGAGAAGGGGTTGGCCGCGTCCCGCAGCGCCGCCAGGATGCCCGGCATCAGCCGGTAGCGGCCCTCGGCGCGCTGGTAGCAGTCGACGTTGGTGCCCATCGCGATGGGCTCGCCCCGCCACCGCGGCGCGGCCAGTTCGGCGCGGACGCGCTCGGCGGCGTTGACCTTGACCACGATGCGGGAGTCGAAGTCCGCGCCCGCGTCCATGTCGAGATATTCGTGCGTCTTGCGGGCGAAGCAGTACGGGCAGCCATGGGAGCAGCCCCGGTAGGGGTTGATCGTCCAGCGGAACGGGACGCGGGAGGCCTCGGGGACCTTGTTGATGACCGTCCTGGCGCGGACCTCGTAGAAGGTCATGCCGCGGAACTCGGGGGTGTCGATCGTCCGCGCGACGGCCCGCCGCTCGATCAGCGCGGCGGCGCCGGCCGGCGGTTCCGCGCCGCCGTCCAGCCGCAGGTGGTCCCAGCGCACACCCCACCCCTCTTTCGAACGTGTGAACGATCAGCCGTCCGGCCAGTATGGAACGCGTGTTCGAAGATCGCAAGGCGGAGACCGGACGAAACGGGACGGCAGGGGATCACACGGTCATCGCGGTTACGGCCCGAGCAGCGCAGCGGATGGGTGACAATGGGCCGCTATGGCGACGCGATCCAGGTTCCGGGCAGTGGCGGCGGCGATCACCGCGGGAGCGGCGGCGGCCGCGCTCACCGCGTGCGGCATCCCCGCGTTCGGCGAGCGGGACGCCGGCGCGCGCGGGGACGTCCCGCCCGGCGCCCCCGCCGAATGCCCCGAGATCGCCGCGCCCGGCGACTCGCCGCAGCGGCAGCTGCGCGGCATGTGGATCGCCACCGTCGGCGGCATCGACTGGCCCAAGGACACCGGCGACCCGGCCGCCGAGCAGAAGAAGCAGTTCACCGCGCTCCTGGACACCGCCCGGGCGATGAACATGAACGCGGTGTTCGTGCAGATCCGCCCCAACTCCGACGCCTTCTACGACTCCCCCTACGAGCCGTGGTCGCAGTGGATCACCGGCACGCAGGGCAAGGACCCCGGCTACGACGTCCTGGCGTTCATGCTCAAGGAGGCCCACGCCCGCAACCTGGAGTTCCACGCCTGGTTCAACCCCTACCGCGTCTCCCGCCAGGACGACATCAAGAAGCTGTCGCCCAAGAGCCCCGCCCGCAAGCACCCCGACTGGGTCCGCAAGTACGGCAAGGGCCTGTGGTACGACCCGGGCCTGCCCCAGGTCCGCGACCTGGCCACCAAGGCCGTCATGGACGTCGTCACCAAGTACGACATCGACGCCGTCCACTTCGACGACTACTTTTACCCCTACCCCGAGGACGGCGACTTCCCCGACGGCGCCGCCTACAAGACCTACGGCAAGGGCATGAACCGCGCCGACTGGCGCCGCAAGAACGTCGACACCCTCGTCGAGACGCTGTCGCGGAAGATCCACGACGCCAAGCCCTGGGTGCGGTTCGGCATCAGCCCCTTCGGCGTCTGGCGCAACGACACCAGCGACCCCGCCGGGTCGCCCACCCGCGCCCTGCAGAGCTACGACGACATCTACGCCGACACCCGCAAATGGATCAAGAAGGGGTGGCTCGACTACGTCACCCCCCAGCTGTACTGGCCGATCGGCGACCCCCGCGCCGACTACGCCAAGCTCGTCGCCTGGTGGGCCGGCCAGGTCAAGGGCACCGGCGTGCAGCTGACCATCGGGCAGGGCGCCTACCGCGTCGGCGCCGACGCCGCCTGGAAGGACCCCGCCGAGATGTCGCGGCACCTCACCGTCAACGCCAAGCACCCGCAGGTCCGCGGCGACGTGTTCTTCAGCGCCTCCGACATCGCCGCCGACCGCCGCGGGTTCGCCTCCCGCCTGCGCGACGACCACTACTCCCGCCCCGCCATCCCCCCGCCGGCCCGCGCCCACCGCAAGGACGCGGACACGGGCGCAGACAAGGGCGACGGCAAGGCCGACGGGAAGGCCGCAGACAAGGGCGGGGCGCCGCCGCCCGTCCACGGCACCGCCGCCGTCCCCGACGGCAAGGGCGTGAAGGTGACCTGGCGGCCCTCCCGGGGCGCCGCCTCCTACGCCGTCTACCGCGTCGACGGCACCGCCCCCGGCTGCGCGCCCGTCGACCCCGAGCGCCTCATCGCCGACGTCCGCGGCGGCGGCATCGTCGACCCCGCCGCCAGACCCGGCCGCGCCTACACCTACTACGTCACCGCCCTGGACCGCCTCCACAACGAGAGCCCGCCCGGACGCGGCGCGACGGTCACCGCCCCGAAGGGATAATGATCATGATCTGCGGGGAGGAACCCATCAGCTGACCACCCCCCGGAGGTTTGAAGCATGGCGCTGTCGATGGAGGAGCAGCGGATCCTCACCCAGATCGAGGTCCGCCTGAGTGAGGACGACCCGCGGCTGGCCCGGCGCCTCGCCCGCCACGGCACCCGCCGGGGGCGCCGGACCCGCACCGTCGTCCTCGCCGCCGCCGTCATCATCGTCCTCGCCGCGATCGGCGCCGCCATCGCGGCGGCCGTCCTGTAACCCGCCCCGCCGCCCACCCCGCCCGCGGACACGCGAACGCCGAGGCCCCGGCGAGATCCGATCTCGCCGGGGCCTCGGCGTTCAAGCCGGTGTGGTGGTCGCCTCACGGCGAAAGGCACAACGAAGCTCCAGCCCGGACCGCATGGGACCGGCGGTATTCCCCGAAGGCATCAGGTAGAGCCCGGGGGACACATGCCACACCGACCCACCCACTGTAACGGCTCCCGCCCCGTGCCCGGTCCACCGCCGCCCCGCATGTGGGATTCGCCTCACCCCGGAGTGAGGGTTGCCTGCACCCGTGCACCGCCCCGCCGCCGCACGCGTCCCTGACTATGACGCACGCCGGGCGAGCCGGCACGAAACGGGGGACACCATGACGACCACCGGCACCGGAACCGCACGACCCGCCACCGCCGCGACCGGAGGCGACGGCCCGCCCGGCGCCGCCGCCGCGTGGGACCTGCCCGCCCACGCCCGCGCCGCGTCCCGCGCCCGCGACCTCACCGCCCGTACCCTGCGGCGCTGGCACGTCACCGACCCCGCCGACACCGGCGACATCGTCCTCATGGTCGACGAGCTCGTCACCAACGCCGTCGTCCACGGCACCGGCCCCGTCCGCCTCGCGCTGCGCCTGGACGGCGCCCTCCTCACCGCCGAGGTGACCGACGCCCACCCCGCCGCGCCCACCGCACCCGCCGGCCCGCCCCGCGTCCTGGACTGGGCCGAGGCCGGCCGCGGCCTCCTCCTCGTCGCCGCCCTCGCCACCGACTCCGGCGCCCGCCCGCACCCGCCCGGCAAGACCGTCTGGTTCACCCGCCGCCTCACCCGCCCCGCCGCCGCCGACCGGACCGCCGACCGGAC
>NZ_JBIQHY010000111.1:0-2968 GCF_044508335.1 Actinomadura sp. | reverse complement strand
CCGCCGACCGGACCGCCGACCGGACGGCCGACCGCACCCCAACGCCCCGGCGCCCCGACCCCGCCCCCTGACCCAACGGCGGCCCCCAGCGACGTCCTCCCCCCGCCGGGCCAACCGGCAGGGGCGAACCGGCAGGGGGCCGGGCTCGCGGCGGGGGATCCGCACCCGGCGGCACGGGCGCGCCGCACGCCGCCTCCCGCCCCGTCGGGCGGTCAGGCTTGCAGGGGGCAGCGGTCGACGACCCAGATCTCCTCCTCGTCGCCGTCCGGCGGCTCGGGAGGCTCGTCGGACAGGCGGTCCAGATGCCACTCGATGTGGGCCAGCGGCCCCCGCCAGCCCGCCAGCAGGTCCGCCAGCGGCCGCGGCGGGCCCGGCGGCCCGTAGGGGCGCGGGTCGGGCAGCTCCCGCTCCCACAGCGCGTCGTCGCAGCCCGCCGCCCAGTGCCCCACCGACTCCAGCACCTCCTCCAGGTCGCGCGCCACATCGCCCAGCGACCGCAGCGCCATCGCGTCCTGGATCATCCGCTCCCGCGCGTCATAGGGCAGCTCCCGGTCGAACACCGGCGGGAACGGCGGTCGGCGGCCCGCCAGCACCGGCTCCTCGCCCGTCGCCGCCGACCGGATCGCCGCCGCCTGCCACCGCGTCCACTCCGCCAGATGCCCCAGCACCCCGCGCAGCGCCGCCGCGCCCCCGCCCGGCCGCGCCGGGGAGCGCGCCGGGGAGCGGGCCTCGGCGGCCGCGTCGCGCAGCCGGGACCGCACGAACTCCAGCCGGTCCAGCGTCCACGACCGGGCCCGCGCATGGTCGGCCGGGCCCCGCGGCCCCGCCCCGCCCGCCGGGCGCGGCACCGGCACCCGCAGCACCGCCAGCAGCTCGTCCAGGTCGCGGACCTCCGCGCCGCGCCCCGACAGGAACGCCGCGCCGATCCGGTCCAGCCGGAACAGGCGCGGCCCGTCCCGCATCCGGCACCAGCCCACCAGGTACTGCCCGTAGGGGGCGATGACCAGGCCGTGCGCCTCCACGTCGCGGAAGCTGCGCGCCCCCGCCCGGTCGGTGTAGGCCAGCCGCACGATCCGGCGGGTGCGGACCGCCTCGTCGAGCGTGTCGCGCACCGGCGCCATCAGCGACCCCACCTCGCCCAGCGGCGCCGGGCCGGGCGGGGCGGGCAGCACGACGCCGCGCCCCTTCACCGTCCGCAGCGGCAGCCCGCCGTGCTGCAGCAGCTCCAGGTCGCGGCGGACGGTCCGCTCGCTGACCTGCAGCCGCGCCGCCAGGGCCGCCGGGTCCAGCGGCTCGGGGCAGGCCGCCCGCAGCTCGGCGACGAGCGCCAGCAGCCGGTCAACGCGATCCACGTTCCCATCGTGACGCGAGGCACCGACATTCCGCCGCACCGCGGGGGCCCAAAACCCTCACCGGCAAGGCGAATCCGGCCCCCCCGGGGGTCAGCGGCCGGGGGGTCAGCGGCCGGACAGCTCCGCCGCCAGGCCCTCGAAGTCCGCCGCGGTCAGCGACAGCGCGCTGCCGATCGCCTGCGTCGCCTCCGCGGCGCCCAGATGCCGCGTCGCGGCCCGGTCCAGGTACGCCTCCACCAGCCGCGCGCCGGTCAGCCGGCCGCGCGGCCGCAGCGACCCGATGTCGCGGTCCACGACCGCCTGCGCGTCGGCGCCGAGCCGCAGGCTGCGCTCCTCGGCCAGCAGCCGCACCAGCGCCGCCCGCGCCCGCGGGGCCGACAGGTCCGGCAGCCGCACCGCGCGCAGGTCCGCCGTCAGCTCCGGCGCCGCCGCCGACAGCTCCCCGACCCGGTCCGGCTCGCAGGTGCCCAGCAGCGCGGTGTCGTTGACGCCCTCCAGCCGCGTCCGGTACAGCACGGACGCGTAGGCGGCGCCGTCGGCCTCGTCCAGGACCAGCCCGTCCAGGCCGTCCAGCAGCAGGACGTGGCCCGCGTGGTCCTCCAGCGCGGCGCGCAGCCCGTCGGGGCCGCGCTCGCGCAGGTCCTCGGCGTGCACGGAGTGGACCTCGCCGCTGGAGGCGTCCACCTCCGCCAGCGCGCGGGCCGCCATCCGGGCCAGCCGCCGCTGCCCGCTGGACGGCGCGCCGATCAGCAGCAGCGCCGGCGCCGACGCGCTCGACACCTCCTGCCCGCGCAGCCGCCGCGCCCACTTGCCGCGCCGCCGCACCTCGGTGACGACGCGCTCGATGTCGTCGGCGCCGCACAGGAACCGGATCCCGTACGCCTCGGCGATCTGCGGCTCGGACTCGGGGACGGGCTGGGGCGGCACCGGGGGCGGCGGCTCGGGCACCGGCGCCGGCGGGGGCGGCAGGTCCGCGTGCGGCGCCGGATCCGCAGCGGCCGGCGGCGGGGCGGGTGGGGCGGGCCGCGGTTCGGGCGGCGCCGCCTGCGGCGGCACACCCGGCTGGGCGGCCGACGGGGCACCGGGCGGGACGGGCGCCGCTTCGGGGGCGCCCGGCCATGCCGGGCCCGGGTCGAGCTGGGTCTTGAACGCGTCGGTGTCCAGCTGCGTGGGCTGCGGCTCGGCCGGCCACACCGGTTCCGGCGCCGGCGGCGGAACCGGTGCGGCCCCGCCGGCGGCGCGGTCGCCGGCGCGGTCGGGGGCGGCGTCGAAGGCCGTCGCGTCCGGCGGCGGCAGCGGCTCGGGCTCCGGCGCCGGGGCGGGCACCGCTGGAGCAGGCACCGCCGGGCCGGGCGGGGGCGGCGGGGGCGCGGTGCGCGGCGGCGCGTCCGAGGCGAACGGGTCGGCCGGCGGTTCCGGCGGGGGCGCCGGGGCCGGGACCGGGGGAGAGGCGGGCGGCGCGGGCTGCTCATGCCCGCCCGCCTGCCCCGCACCCTGCCCCGCGCCCTGACCGGCGGCCTGCCCGGCGGCCTGCGGGGACGGCGGCGGGGGCGCCGCCGGGGGGCCGGGCGGCGGCCCGGGTGCGGTGAACCGGCTGCCCGGGGGGACGGTCGCCC
>NZ_JBIQHY010000223.1:0-3207 GCF_044508335.1 Actinomadura sp. | reverse complement strand
GCTAGCGCGGTCATCTTTCCGCCCCCATGAGCGGGTATCCGCTGGAGATCTTCTACGGCATCGGGTCACGAGGCCCAAGTCCCAAGAGACTAACCCATCGTGGCTTCCCAGTGGCGCCGATCCCAAACGGCCGCCGAACCGATCACATCGGAGCGGTGGTCATCACCCGGAGCCGATCAGCCGCGCGAATCCCTGCCGGACGCCGGCCCATGTGGCGGTGGAACCTGTTGTCGAATCCAGCGGACGCATTCGGCCCGTCGAGTTCGTCGTTCACCCAGTCAAGGCGCGGATCGCGGCGTGAACTGGACGCGGCGGCCAGTCGTTCCCTCGGGAGCTTGAAGGGACGAGTGGCATCACTGGTGGTCTGCGGCATCAACGTCTCCTCTGCGCCGGCGATGCGGAATGCGTCGACATGACGTCCTCGGCCACAACGGCGGGGCCGACCACTGACATGATCTCAGGAATTCGCTGCGGACGCCAGGGGCCCGAAATGGTGCGCAAACGCTATGCGGACAACAAAAAACAATGATAACGGAGATCCGAAAACACGTATCCGATCAGCGTGTCACATGACACAGTATGGAACGATCAGCTTCATTACACTATCTTCGTTGAAAAGAATTCCTTGACCACGTCGTAATGCACTGTGCCCCGGCGGGCATCGGCATGGCGCAGGGGGATCGAGTGCACAGTTCACAGACGGACCCATCGCCCAAGATTCCTCAGGTCTGGGGGAAGGTCCCTCCCCGGAACAAGAACTTCACCGGCCGCACGGATCTGCTCGCACGACTGCACGACGGCCTCGGTGGCCGGGTCACGGCGGTGCTGCCGCACGCCTTGCACGGCCTCGGCGGCGTGGGAAAGACGCAGATGGCGGTGGAGTACGCCCACCGGTACCAATCCGACTACGACCTCGTCTGGTGGATCCCGGCCGACCAGGCCGTCCTCGTGCGGTCGTCCCTCGCCAGTCTGGCGCCGCACCTCGGGCTGCCGTCCGCCTCGGTGAGCGGTGTCGAGGACGCCGCCAACGCGGTGCTCGAGGCGCTGCGCCGGGGAGAGCCCTACACCAACTGGCTGTTGATCTTCGACAACGCGGACGAGCCGGAGCAACTGACGGACATCCTCCCCCAAGGGCCCGGGCACGTTCTGATCACGTCGCGCAACCACCGCTGGGCGGGCGTCGTCGATGCCCTTCCGATCGACGTCTTCACCCGCAAGGAGAGCGTGGAATTCCTCATCAGACGAGTACCGAGGGGCATCTCCCCGGAGGACGCGGACCGGCTCGCCGAGGAACTCGGCGACCTTCCGCTCGCCCTGGAACAGGCGGGTGCGCTCCACACCGAGACCGGCATCTCGGTATCGGAGTACCTGCGGCTCCTGACGGAGCGTACGAGTCAGTTGCTCTCCCAGGGAAAGCCGAGCGAGTACCCCGCATCGATGACGGCCGCCTGGGCGCTGTCGGTCGCCAGCCTGGAGGAGAAGCTCCCCGAAGCGCTGGACCTGCTGCGCTACTGCGCGTTCTTCGGCCCGGAACCGATTCCACGAGACGCTTTCAGCAAGGTCGTCCCCGGTCTGAGCCCGCAGCTCTCCGCACTCATCGCGGACCCGATCAGGCTGGGCCGTGCCATCGGTGAACTCGGACGCTTCGCACTTGCCAGGCTGGACATCCCCGCTCGGACGTTGCAGGTACACCGCCTGATCCAGGCTCTCGTCCGCGACGAGCTGCCGGAAGCGGAACAGGAGCGGCTCCGCCACGGGGTCCATCTGCTCCTGGCCGGCTATACCCCGTCCGAGCCGGCCGATGCGAAGAATTGGGACACCTACCTGAACGCTCTCGGGCATTTCGGGCCAGCTGGAGTGGCGCAATGCCAAGCCCCGGAGGTCCGCGCACTCGCGCTCAACATGGTTCGTTATCTGTACGCGTCGGCCGACTATGTTTCGGCCCAGAGCTTCGTTGAGTCGTTCATCGAAGAGTGGAGCGCCACTTCCGGCAGTGACCACGAGGACGTCCTGAGCCTGCGAGTGCAATTGGGCAACCTTCTGCGCGAGCTCGGCCAGTACGATGAGGCGGCCGAGCACAACGTCGAAACGCTCAGCGCCGCGGAGAAGGCACTCGGCCCCGACCACGACACGACGCTGCGTGCTCTACGCGGACGAGCCGCGGACCTCAGAGCGAGCGGTGACTTCCTGCAGGCCCACGAGATGGACGAAGAGGCGCTGCGCCGCTTCGAGTCGAAGTTCGGAGAACAGGACTGGAACACCTGGCGCGCCGTCAACAGCCTGGCACTCGACTACGGTCTCCGGAGCGACTACCTGAACGCCCGGACACTCCTCGAAACAGTGATCCGCGGAGTGCGCGCAGAGAGCGATCCATCCGCTGACCCGGCGTCATACCTGAACATCTACACCGGGATGGCGAGAGCGGTACGGCTCGGTGGGGACTATGCCGAAGCCTGCGACATCGGCGAGGACGCCTACGCCTACGGCATCGAGCGATTGGGTCCCGACCACGCATGGACATTGCGGGCCGGCAAGGATCTATCCATCGCCTGGCGAAGGGCCGGCGACTACAACCGCGCCCTCGAACTCGCCGAAGAAGTCCATCAGCGCTACGTGAGAATCTTCGGGCTGGACCATCCCGACACGCTGGCGGCAGCGATCTGCCTGGCGAACATCCGGCGGACGATGGGCCAGTTCCAAGAGGCACTGGTGCTCGCGGAAGACACCGTCCGCCGCTATCCGCGCATTTACTCGACCGGGCATCCCTACAATCACGCCTGCGCGGGGAATCTGGCCGTCCTACGGCGGGTCACCGGCGACGCCGGGGTCGCAAGAAAGATCAACGAGGAGGCGCTCGCGGCCCTGGAGCAGAAGCTGGGGCGCGACCACCACTACTCCCTCACGGTCGCCGTGAACCTGACCAGCGACCTGGCCGCCATCGGGGAGACGGAAGCGGCGTACCGGCTCGGCTCGGGCAGCCATCGGCGGCTCCGCGAACTCCTGGGCGAAGAGCACCCGATGACCCTGACGGCCGCCGCGAACAATGTCGCGAGCCTGCGCGACCTCGGAAGGGACGACGAAGCCGAAGAGCTGTTCTCCGCCACCAAGGAGGGCTACCGCCGCACCCTCACCCTCGACCACCCGGACGCACAGGTCTTCCTGGAGGGACGCCGGCTGGACGCCGACTTCGACCCGCCGCCGATCTAG
>NZ_JBIQHY010000110.1:0-23368 GCF_044508335.1 Actinomadura sp. | reverse complement strand
CTGGAACCCCACCAGCTGAAGCCAATCCGGGCGATCAGAGGCGGATCACCCCACGGCGCAAACCGGCACCAGGTGCTGACCCGCCGAAGCCGTCACTTCTATTCCGAGCCGGGACGCCGCTTCGCCGTCGCAGGGTGTTTGACACTCCGTGATTGACTTACTACTCTACGTGACGCCTCTTCACTTATAAGTGAAGAGGCGTCCTGGAGGCGACGGCACCACGGGGGAGATACGCCAATGGACCAGTCCGCTCACTTGCGAAGCGACTCAGAAGGGCAAGCCACTAACGCCGGTCACATCGACACGCCGAGAACGTACGCCGGACTCCAGCGCGGGGTGAGTTGGATCAGGAACGCCGGACCGTCCTCCACCATGGCGACAGCACGCATCGCCAGATGCCGACTACGCGCCGACAACCAGTTCCGGCCGATCTGACCCGGGTCCCACTCACTCGGTACTGAGAAGCCAGGTTCAGGTAGCTCCCGGGGACGCAAGGCAGCAGTCCGAACTCGGGACCTTGGCTCCAAGGATTGCGAGCGGGGTCGGGACTCGGCGAACGGACGCGGCGCCCATGCGCGAGGAACACCCGCTTCAATCCCGCGTCCCCGGGCAATCCCCTATCCACATTTCCATTCAATCCGTTATTTGTGCCGTGGATGACCATTCAGTACGTACGACAGCCCCGAGAAATGTGATCATTATGACTGCAACGCTGAGCGTACATGCCAAGACTCGCCACTACCCGGCCCAGCCGGTGATCGTCGCCATGGCCCGTGATCAAGTAATCACAACCCTACGTAGATGGCACCTTCCAGTATCACTGGACGACGCCGAATTAACTATCAGCGAATTGGCGACTAATGCCGTTCGGACGTCGAGGCCAACCGATCGGATCAGTATCCACCTGCGTCAGAAGGGTCTCGGGCTGCTGATCGGCGTCTGGGACGCCTCCGCGTCGATGCCGACGGTCGCCACGATCGGTGACCTGACCCTGGAAGACATCGTTCCCGATCCTCAAGCCCTTGAGCACGAGAACGACCGAACGGGCGGTTGGGGCCTTCCACTGGTCCATGCGATTGCTGGGGCGCTCCAGGTGGAGCGGACCTTCTCACCGAAAGGCAAGTGGGTAATCGCGCTACTCCCCGCCATATCCATTGGGATGGAGGGTGACCGCCATGGTGCTGCCTGAGAGTTTGTCCAAGCTGGCATTCCGAGCAACAACGCCACAACACCGCGCCGCAGACTCAGCCAGACGACATGCGCACGCGCGCGAATCTCACAACGATCAATCGCCTGCGGAGTTCGACTCAGCCGGGCACCAGCGGACACCAGCCAAGCTCACACCCCGCCATCGGCTATTGCTGGTAGTCGCCATGCTGGCATTGGTGGGCTGCACCGACAAGGCAAGTACCTCTCCGCTGCCAACAGCAGCCAGCTCACCTCGGACCTCCACCACGCCACAGTCCGACACCGAGGCGATCAAGCGCTCTTACATCGCGTTCATCAGAACCCTCGATCGCGCCGACTCATTGCCGGCGAGTAGCCGCCGGAAACAACTCTCGATCTACATGACCGACCCTCAGCTATCTCAGGTGATGAACCGGATCCAAGAAATGAAGCGTGACAACGTCACCTCGTACGGAAGCGTGATCCCGCACGTACAGCGCATCGAAGTAAACGGCAATGACGCAACGCTCCACGACTGCCAGGACTCCAGCAACGCCGGGAACATGAACACACTCACCAGGAAGAAGATCGACCGCGGTCTCAACAAGGAGACCGTTACAGCCCAACTTCTGAAAGGTTCAGACGGACGGTGGCGTGTTACAAAGACGGTCTCCCACGGTAAGGGGTGCTGACCATTGATCGCCGCAGTCGCACTCTTCCTGGGCGCGGCGGTGCCAATGACGGGCACAACCATGACGTCACTTCCCCAGGATCCGCTCCCACCGGTCAGCAATGGAAACATTCGCGGTTACTGGTTCGGAGCCAAGAAAGATGGAAAGCCTGGCGGTCCCACTGGGCAGTCAGGGAGACCTGCCGACGCAAGTTCCCCCGCAAAGGGGAATGAGGTGGACTCGATCGGCCCACACGACTGCAGGAGTGTGGGCGATGACGTTCAGGTTTGTCTTCCCACCGGCCCTGCGAAGAAGCGCTCTGGCAGGTCGCCCGCAGACCTGGCGATCATTAAATGGTCGCAACTGCCGATTCCTGCTCCGCGTGTGCGCACGGCTCCGCCGCGACACAAGACCGGCCTCGTGGGATTGCCCGAATGGTTCTGGGTGACGAACTGGCGATCGCTGAGCGGGCGGGCGTCGGCCGGCGAGGTGTGGGCAGAGGTGAACGCGGTCCCGCAGCGGCTGGTGATCAAGCCCGGTGACGAACGGCACGTCGTCGGTTGCCCGGGGCCGGGCACGGCATATGACCCGTCCAAGCCTGCGGCCGCGCAGCGCACGAACTGCTCGTACACCTACGCACGGTCGTCGGCGACCCAACCGGGTGGCAGTTATCGGGTCCGGGTGACGGTGACGTGGGGCGGCACGTGGCGGGGCTCGGACGGATCCGGCGGTGCGCTGCCGCCATTGACGCGATCGACGACATTCCGCCTGCGGGTGGCCGAGGCGCAGGGCCTTTACGGATGAGGAGTTCGATGAAATCCAGCGGCGGTACCCGGCCAAGGCCGGCGGTTCCGAAGATGACCGGTGGGCCGATGCCCGCGACGACAAAGCGGCTGGCGCGGCAGCGGCGCCCGGGATGGATCGTGGTCGGCGCGATGCTCGTGGCGTTCGCCGTCCTGGCGAATGTGCACCTGTTCCGTTCGGCCGGAGAACGAATGCCGGTGGTGCGGTTGGCACGCGATGTTCCGGTCGGGCAGAAGCTCGTCCAGGCCGACCTGAATGTGGTGCGGGTGGCGACGGAGTCCGAGGTGGCGACGGTCCCGCAGAGTCGACTGCGGGAGGTCGTCGGGCTGCGGGCCGCGGTGGGGTTGCGGAAGGGCACACTGCTCGCCTCCTCGCAACTGGCAGCGCAGCAGAATCCGCAGCCTGGGCAGGCGTTGGTGACGCTGCCGTTGAAGACCAGCGCCGTGCCGCCGGGTCTGGCTCCCGGCTGGCGCGTCCGCGTGGTGTTCACCACTGGCGAGCCGGCCTCTGTCGGCGGCTCGGTGCAAGGCAACGCCCGGCCGGGGCTGATGCGGGATGTAGCCGGGGTGGTGGACCAGGTGGAAGGCCCGGACACCGAAGGGACCGTGACGGTGTCGCTGATGGTGACTGAATCCGACAGCAGCACCGTGGCGCAGCAGGCGGCGGCCGGATTGGTCGTGCTCGTGGTGACCGAAAGGCGAGGGTGAGCGCGATGGGCTTGTGCTGCCTGATCTCTCCCGGAGGAGCTCCTGGGGTTTCCACCACGGCGCTCGGAATAGCGTTGCTGTGGCCCGGACGCGTCCTGCTAGCCGAGTGCGACCCAATGGGACGCCGGGTGCTCCCGGGGTTCATGGCCGACCGGATGCGCGAATCAGCCGGTCCTGGCCTGCTCGGGCTCGGGATGGCGGCCGAGGCCGAACAGGACGCGCAGCTGCCGCTAAAGGACTACTTGGTGCCGATCGTGGACGACGGGCGCGTGGAGCTGCTGCACGGTATCCGTGATCCCCGGCATGGGGCGCGGCTAGGGCCTCTCTGGCCTCGACTGGCCGACGCATTGACGGCCTGGGATGGCGACGTGATCGCCGACCTGGGGCAGGTCGGCGGCAAGAGCACCCCGGTGGAACTGCTGAAGGCCGCGGATGCGGTGGTCATGGTTCTCAAACCCACGTTGGCGCAGGTCGATGCTGCCAAGCCTCGGCTGGAGGCAGTTAGGAGCGTGGTGAATGAACACGCAGCCCTCGGGCTCTGCGTGATCAACGATGGCTCCTACAGCGCAACTGAACTCAGACGCGTACTGGAGGTTCCAGTTCTGGCCGAGCTTCCGTCCGCACCCGCCGATGCCCAGGTCTTGTCGGACGGCGCGCGACCCCGGCTGACCTTCAGGACTTCACTCCTGGTGCGGTGCCTGAAGATCCTAGGACGACGGCTTCACTCGGCCGTCACGGACTCAGCAGCACCGCCTACCGCACCGGAAGACGAGGCAACGCGGTCAGCGTCCGTAGCGGCAGGAGCTCACCAGTGACCGCGGCCGGCTGGAAGCCCGCTGAAGCAAGGACCTCGGCCCCGCTCTCGATTCCCGTCCAGCAAAGCGGCGAGGTGAACACGTGGGCAGCGATCCGTGAGGTGTCGGCGCGGCTCGTCGACGTTCTGGATGACGGGATCGACCGGCCGCAGGCCCGGCAGCTGATCGAGGCGCAAGTCCAGGTATGGGCGCACGAGCAGATGGCCGCTGGACGGGTTACCTCCGCATCCGAACAGCGGCGCGTGGCGCAGCAGGTGTTCGACCGGCGGTTCGGGCTGGGCGCACTGCAACCGTTTCTGGAGCGTTCCGATGTGGAGAACATCGTCGTCAACGGCTGCCAGCAGACCTGGATCAGCTACACCGACGGTTCCAAAGAGCCGGGCCCGCCGGTCGCCGAGACCGACAAGGACCTGATCGAGTGGGTCCAACTCCTGGCGCGGCGCGGCAACACGGGGCGCGAGTTCTCCCACGCCTCCCCGCTGCTGGACGTCGCTCTCAACGACGGCGTGCGGCTGGCCGTCGTCGGATGGGTATCGCGGCTCCCGCACCTTGCGATCCGGGTGCACCGTTTGGTCGACATCGCTTTGCGGCAGCTCACTGACCTCGGCACCCTCACACCGCCGCTTGAGCAGTTCCTCCGAGCCGCGATCGCCGCGCGCCGGAACATCATTGTGTGCGGCGAGGTCAACACCGGCAAGACCACGCTCGTGCGGGCCCTGGCCGGTGAGATCCCTCCCCAGGAGCGGGTCATCACCCTGGAAAGCGACTTCGAGCTGTTTCTGGACGATCCCCGCCTTGCACACCGGCACCACGACGTGGTCGCCCTCGAAGCACGTCAGGCCAACTCCGAGGGCACCGGTGAAGTGCGGTTGCAGGATCTGGTGCCGGCATGCCTGCGGCTGAACCCTGACCGGGTCATCGTCGGTGAGGCCCGGCACGGGGAGCTCGCACCGATGCTGGAAGTGATGTACTCGGGCGCACGTGGCTCGATGTGCACCTTGCACGTTCATCGTCCAGAGCACGTCTTCAGCCGCGTCGTGCAACTCGGCCGTCGCGCGGACCTCGGCCTGGGCGCGGACGACGTGCATCTTATGTTCGGCCTGGCCGAGCCACTGATCGTCTACCTGGAACGCGATCAGGCCACCAACGATCGGTACGTATCCCAGGTGATGGAGATCGGTCCGCCTGCGGACTCCGCCGAACCGACCCGCAACTTCATCTTCACCCCTGGCCCCGACGGTCGCGCCATGCCGGAAGACGGGCACATCAGCCCCCGGCTGATGGAGGAACTTCATAAACACGGCTTCGACCCTGGGGTTCTGGCACCCGCGCCCGGAGACGGAGGTTGGGCATGACGGCATTGTCGGCCGTATTCGCGGGCGTGTGCGCCGCCGGAGGCGTCGTCCTGGTGGCCGGAATCCGGGGCACCGAGATCGGTGAGCGGGACGGCCGCCCACCGTCCCGGCTGCGGAGCGTGGTGCAGTCACGGGCATGGCGGGAGCGCCGCAACCGGGTCCTCGGCGCCATGGGCGGCGGTCTGGCGGTGCTGTTGCTGTCCGGGTGGCCTGTGGCGGCGCTGGCGGCGGGGGCAGGGGCGTACGCGCTGCCACCGATGCTCACGGGGCGCGTGCCGCAGCGGCGCATCGCGCGGCTCGAGGCGCTTGCGCAGTGGTCCCGGCGGTTGGCGGAGATGATCGGCGCAAGCCGTGGCTTGGAGCAGGCCCTGGCCGACAGCGCCCGCGTCGCCCCCGCCGCGGTCAGCGAGTCCGTGGGCCGACTGGCCGGACGGTTGAACAACCACGCCAACACCGATCAGGCGCTACGGGCGTTCGCCGACGAGTTGGACGATCCGATCGGCGACCTGATCGCGTGCGCCCTGCTCCTGGCTGCCAGCCGCCGCGGCCCAGGCACTCGCGAGGCGTTGAGTTCGCTGTCCGACGCGGTCGAGCACGAGGTGATCGTCCGCCGGGAGGTCGAGGCCGAACGGGCCGGGCTGCGCACGACTTTGCTCGTGATCGTCACCTCGGTCGGGGTGCTGAGCGTGCTGTTCGCGTCATCACAGACTCTCGCCGACCCCTACGACACCCCTCTCGGGCAAGCCGTGCTTGCCGTCGTCGCAGCCATCTATGCGGCCGGCCTGTGCTGGATGCATCGCCTCGCCGTCCTGTCGACCGGCGCCCGTTTCCTGCGCACCACCAGCTCGGTGGCCGGTGTCGAAGCGGGGGTAGGCCGGTGACCGCGATCGCCGTTCTCGCCGGGTGCATGGTCGCCGCCGGACTCATTCTGCTCGTCCGCGAGTTGTGGCCCGGACCGCCGCGTTTGGAAGCCGCGCTGGCTCGCATCCAGCCGGTGCCGTTCCCGTCCGCCGAGGTCCGTGACGACTCCGCACCGCTGGCAGAGCGAGTCGGGCGATGGCTGGCCGAACGGGTCGGGCGTCCAGTTGGGCTGCTCGCCAACCCACGCACGGATCTGGCCTTGCTTGGCCGACCGGTCGAGCGATTCATGCTGGACAAGCTGGCTTTGTTCCTCGCAGGTCTCGCCGTGCCGTCGCTGCTGACCGTCCTCGTCGGAGTGGCTGGGAGTTCGCTGCCTTGGACGTTTCCGGTCCTAGCCGGGCTGGTGCTGGCGGCGGTGCTGTCCCTCGTCCCGGACTGCAACGTACGCGCCAAGGCCCGGCAGCGTCGCCGCGAGTTCCGTTACGCCTTCACCTCCTACCTGCAGCTGGTCGTCCTGGAGCGCCAGGCCGGTGCCGCTCTGAACGCCGCGCTGGAGAACCCCGCGAAGGTCACCGATGGCTGGCCGTTCCAACGCATCCACCAAGCGCTGTCCCGGGCGCGGCACGCTCAGCAGCAGCCCTGGCGCGCACTCGCCGACCTCGGTGCAGACATCGACGTCCGGGATTTGACCGACCTGGCCCATACGGCCGAGATCGCTGGAAGCGAGGGCGCCAAAATGCATGACGTCCTCGTCGCGAAGATCTCCTCGATGCGGCATGAGGCATCAGCCGCCGCACGCGCGGAGGCCAACGCGCGCACGACTGCGATGTGGGTGCCGACGTCCCTGCTCATGCTCGGTTTCGTCATCCTGATCGGCTTCCCGTTCTTCTCCAAGCTCCTGGCATCCGGCTAACGCACAACGAATTCGGGGGATCATGAACACGCTTAACGCCGTAGCAACGCGCGCCATAACCGCCGTAATAAACCGCCTCGCAGACCTCGACTCGGACCGCGACCGAGGCTCGGGTGTGGTGGAGACGATCATTATCGTTGCCGGGTTCGCCGGGCTGGCCTTCACCGTCTACCTCGCGGTCGCCGGCAAGGTGAACGGCTGGATCAACAAGATCCCCGGTTCCACCGGCCCATGACGCGCCCACTCGCAGTTGGACAAGGGGACCGGGGCTCGACGACCGTCACCGCCGTGATCGTGTTCCCGGCTGTCGGAGTGCTTTTCCTGGTCCTGGCACAGACGGTGATGGTCTCGGTAGCCCGGGACGTAGCCCTGTCTGCGGCCGAGGAGGGGCTCCGTGTGGCGCGGGCCAGGGAGGGCGGAGCGGCCCAAGGCCGCTCCGCGGCGCTGGAGTTCGCACGCGCCGAGCCCATCCTGCGATCTCCGAGTGTCGCGCTGTCGGGGACGACGACCATCGCCGTCCAGGTGTCGGGGAGCGCGCCGTCGATCCTGCCCGGCCTTGATTTCGCCGTCACCCGCACCGTCCGTGGCCCGCGCGAGCGGTTCACCATGCCGGACCAGCCATGAGCGCGGACCGCAACTCGGCTTCTACCAACGATGCGGGCAATGCGGCAGTTGAGGTGGCCATACTCGCGCCGCTGTTCATCGCGTTCCTGGCAGGGCTTCTCGTGGTGATGCGCATACAGCACGGCAGCGCCATCGTCGCCCAGGCTGCTGCTGACGCCGCCCGGCACGCCTCGATCGCTCGCACCGCCACCCAAGCCCGCGCCGAGGCGACCTCCAGCGCGATGACCACACTGCGTGACCGAGGCTTGCACTGCACGCCGACGGTCCGCCTCGACCTATCCGGTTTCCAGCGCCCGGTCGGGCAGCCAGCAACGGTCTCCGCACGCGTTACGTGTGTCATCCAGCTCACCGATGTGGCGCTACCCGGCATGCCGGGATCACGAGTCGTCACCAAGGCTCACCGTTCACCGATCGACCCGTATCGAGGGCGATGACGCTCATGACGTCAGAGAAAGCGAGACCTACGAAGAGCCGCCGTCATCGTAAGGACGAGGGCAGCATCAGCATCTTCGCCGTCATTCTCACCCTGGTCGTGGTGGTGTTCTTCGGTGCCGTCGTCGACTTCGAGCAGAAGCTCGAAGCGCGCCAGGACGCCAACACCGCTGCCCAGGAAGCCGCCCGCGCCGGCGCCGGTCATGTCGATCTCGATCGTGCCTACGCCGACGGCGAGTTCACTGTCGACCGGCGAGCTGGGCTCCGGGCCGCTCGCGCCTACCTAGCAGCCGGTGGCTACACCGGGACGGTGACCTCATCCGGTGCCCACTCCATCCGAGTCCACGTCACCATCACCCGGCCCGCTCTGTTCCTGTCCGTCATCGGCATCGAGCACCTGCGAGCTGATGGCACCGCCACTGCGAACCTGACAACAGGAGTGCGAGGACCTCGCCAACCATGAATCGCTTCGCACACACTCGGACGGTCGACGTCCTGCGGGGACTGGGTGCCCTGCTTGTATTCGCCATTTTCTTGGGCGGCGTCCCGATCGGCCTGTACGCCGTGGCCGGCTGGCCCATTCCGAGGGTCCTTCCGTCCGGTGAGCAGATCATGGCTGCGTTGATGCGTCCCGACACCGACCAGCACCTGTTCCTGGTAGCCATCCGAACGCTCGGCTGGGCAGCCTGGGCATCGTTCGCCGCCTCCACCTGCGTCGAAACGCTCAGCCGCTTGGCGGGGAAGGTCACGCCGTACCCACCTCGTCCCGTCCTGCCTTTGCAGACCCTGGCCCGGAACCTTGTCGCTACCGCCACTCTCGCTTTCGGAGTCACCGCACCCCTGACCGCGCCCGCCTCTGCCGCCGTCCATGTCACTGCGGACGCCCACTCGCATGCGCCTGAACAGCCATTGTCCGGTCACGACACATCACCCACTGAGAGCACGGAGTGGGAGCCGTTGCTCGGTGACAAGGCCCCGAAGCCGAAGCGGCAAGGTTGGCAAACGCGCATCGTCCACCGGGGCGACACCCTGTGGAGCCTGGCCCGCCGCACTTACGGCTCCGGGCACCTCTACCCCAAGATATTCAAGGCCAGCCGCGATCTCGCCCAGCCCAAAGGGCTTCCGCGTATCACCGATCCTGATGAGCTCCGCCCGGGTCAGCGTGTGCGGCTTCCCCGTCCGCGGAAGACCCCCGATTCGTCCTCACCTGCTCGGGAAAGTCCGCCCGGCGCCGGACGGCACTCGGCACTTGCCGAGCAGGAAACCGGTGAACAGCAGAAAGCTCCGCGGCCAGGGCGGGCCGCACCGTCACGAATACCGGACCCGGTCGTAGCGCCGCCACAAACTCCGCCGCCCACCAGTGCGCCATCGTCGCCCCAACAGACGATGGACGAAGTTCATCCCGCGGCGAGCTTCACCCTGCCCTCTGGTTCCTATATCGGTCTCGGCCTGGCCTCCGCGCTCAGCGTCGCTGTCGCCGCCACCCGACTGCACCGACGCCGACGGCGTCTTCTCGTTGAACCGTCCGTGCAGGGCACCGAAGCCACCGAGCCGCCGCCAGCCGCCGCAGTGGTCAGTGCCCGCAAGAAGCACCTCGACAGCTCATACGTCAAGGCCGGCACACCCCCTCCATCTGACGTCGAACTCGTTGCCCTAGGCAACGCCGCAGCGGCACCTGACCACGTCAACATCGGTACGCGCGATGGGGCCCTCATCGCTCTGCCAGTGGCCGGGCTTAGCCTCGGCCTATCCGGCGACGATGTCCAAGCAGTTGCACGGGCCATCGCCACAGAGTTCCTCGCTAAAGCCGGCCGCGACCGCGCCGAACTGCTCATCACTCAGCCGGACGCCGAAGCGCTCTTCTCCGTCGACGCGCTCACAGACGTCCCCGGGCTGACCGTCACACCGGACTTGGGAACGGCCATCGGCCAACTCGAAGCCGAGGTTCTCCGCCGGGCCCGTCTCTTGAACGCTGCCGACCAGCCCGACCTCCCTGCGCTACGCGCCGCGGACCCCGCAGAGCCGCTTCCCACCGTCCTGCTGGTCGCGTCCGTCCCCGAACAGGCCAACGCGACCGTGCAAGCCATCACCCAACTCGGAAGCAGGCACGGAATCGGCGCCCTCTTCCTCGACGCCTCCTCAGCCCGCACGAGTCTGCGTCTCAAGGACGTCGTCGTCACCCATGCGGAAGGAGTTCATGCCGAGAACCTCACCGGGGCGGACCTCTTCCACCTGACCGTCGAGGACGCGGTCGGGATGCTTCTCACCCTTCGCAGCGCCACCGGCGCGGCCGCTCCAGCCGAGGGCGCCCACCCGCCAGGTCCACCCGTGAATGCCGAACCCGCACCGGAAGGTACGCACGACGGTTCCACTCTCGCTACACCGCCCCGCCCGACCCTCGGAAACGAACCGCCTCCCATCCGCCTACAGCTACTGGGACCAGTCCGGCTCCACACCAGCGACGGCCCCATCCACAGCGGACTCCGCCGCAGCGCGCGGGCCCTGCTCGCCTACCTCGCGTTGCATCCAACCGGGATCACACGCGACCAAGGCTGCGGCGCCCTTTGGCCCGACCACGAACCCGAAACCGCGACCACGTTGTTCAACACCGCTATCGCCAACATCCGGAAGGTTCTGCGCAAGACCACAAGCCTTCGCGAACCGATGTACATCATCCACAGCACCGGCCGCTACAGCATCGACACGGACCTCATCGACGTCGACCTATGGCACCTCAACTCTGCCCTCACCGATGCTCGGAAGGCTGCTACCGATCCCGAACGAATCGCTGCACTCAGCCCCATCCCCGACCTCTACATCGCCGAATTTGCCAGCGACCTCAATCACGAATGGGCCGACAACCACCGCGAGTACCTAAACCGCACCGTCATCGACGCCCTCGCCCGCCTAGCCCGGCTCCTCCAAGACGACCACCCTGACCAAGCCCTTGCCATTCTCGAAGACGCCATCACCCACGCCCCGTACGCTGAGCCCCTGTACCAGTCGGTCATGCGACTCCAGAGCCGGCTCGGGCACCCAGACGCCGTCCAACGCACATTCAGTCTGCTCACCGCGCGCCTCGCCGACCTCGACACCGAACCCGACGACCAAACCCACGAGCTAATGGCGAATTTGCTTATGGCTCCACCGAAGCAACACCCTGCGCGTTGACTCCAGTCAAGCCCATAGGGCACACATCGAAGCAGAACACCCAAGCGGTTATGCCTGAGCCGTAACCATGAATGGTCTCCGAGACGCCCTGGGCATCCGGGCGGGCGATGGCGGTGAAGGGACCAAGTACTGGCTGCACGTGTTCACCGGGCGGAAGAACCGCGGTCTGGATGATGTCCCCGTGCTTGACTGCGACGTGCTGAAGGGACGTCCGACGCGGTGGGGGTACTCCGCCCTGCGGCGCAACGCCGCCCACCAAGAAGCTCGGGCAAGATCAATAAGACGCGGCACACCATGTTCGCCGGGACACCGGCCGTGGCCTCCGCCCACACGACGTCGGCTTCGGCCGCTCGCCCTTCACGGTTGTCCCTCGTTGCCAAGCCTTTCGATAATTCCTGTGTCGATGGGTCTGGTGGCCAGGGTCGCGGGCCGGGGTTGTAGTCCGGCGCGGCGGTCACGGGCGGCTTGGGCTGCGGTGGGGTGGCGTTTGATCAGGTGAGCTGCGCCGGGTGTGGTCAGCAAGGCCCAGGAGGCCAGGACGGTTGAGGTCAGCGCGAGTAGGTACGCGTCCTCCTGCAGCTCGGCGGGCGTGTTGGTGTCCGGGTGTGCGTTCGGGGCGGTGTCGGGATTCGCGTCCGGCTGAAGGGTTATGGTCGTGGCGACCTCGGGGTAACCGAGAGGGCCGAACTCCTGAAGGACGAGCTTGGCCTTCTGGCGCGTGATGCCGAACTGGGTGATGTCGTTGCAGACAGTGAGGCGGTGGTCGGGCCACCAGGCCAGCCATGTCCCTTGCGGGATGGGGCCCCAGTGGCAGGCGATCAGCGGTATGCCGACGCTGTCGTAGCCGATACCGCTGGCCCAGCGCAGAAGGCCGGTCCGGGCGGGTGGAGTGGCGACTGGTGTCCATGCCCGATGGGTACCCGGGGCGACGCCGTTGGGTGTGTAGTCGACCATGGCGGCGCCGAGGGTTACGGCGGCGGTGGTGGCCGCCTCGTCGAGGCCGTACAGGTGCGCGTGGGTAAATCGTGCGGCTTCGTCGGCGGCCAGTGCTTTGGGCTGCTGCCGGGCGGGGAGCGCGGCGACGGTCGGCGGGACGACGTCGAGTTGCCCGCCGGACTGTTGGACTCGGGTCCACAGCGTCGTGGCGTGGCGAACGAGGAAGCGGTGGGTCGCGCGGCGAAGGTGGAACAGGTACTCGATCCGAGCGGTCCGGCTGGGGAAAGCGAACGGGTCGACGTCCAGCGGGTCCATCGGGGTCACGACGTGGGCCCTCCGGTCTCTCCGAAGGTGATCTCAGCCCAGACGGGTCGGTGGTCGGAGAGGTGGTCTCCGCCGGTCTCGACGCCGTATCCGGTGATCCACGCGGCGGGCAGGTTGGTGTGGATCCGGTCGCACCTGAACGCGAGAGAGTCTTCGCGGTGGTGGCCCACGGTAGGGGTCCGGTCGCCCAGCAGCGCCCCCACGTCCAGCAGCCCCGCCGCCGCGAGCGCTTGGGCGGGACGGGTGTCGAGCTTGTCGGCCTTGACCGGGTCGATCCCCGATACCTCCAGGTCGTCGGTCAGGGAGATGGCGTTGCAGTCGGCCACATAGATCGCATCCTGCTTGCGGTGGACGGTGATCATTTCGGCCTCGGCCAACCGCGCCGTGGGGGCGCTGGGGGCCGAGTGGCCGACCAGGAACTGCACTGGCCGGGGATGTCCCTTGATCCGGAGGGTGACGTTGGCGAGGCCGTGGACGAACGGCGGGCCGGTGAGGTACGTGACGTCATCGACGGTGAGGTGGTCGCCGACACGGACGAAGGCGGCCAGGTCGCAGCCGTAGAAGTTCGACGGGCCCAGGAATTTCCAGTCCATCCCGAGTTCGGCGGCCACGGCTTCGGCGGTGCGGGGCGATCGCGCTCCCCAGGTGGCTTCCTGAAGGCCGAGCAGGTCGCAGTCGAGCCGCTTGATTAGGGCGAGCTGCTGTTGGAGTCGAGCATCGTCGTTGATGCCGCCTTCGTCGTCGAGGCCGCCCTCGATTCTTTCTGCGATCTGTGTGTCCGGTCGATGCGATGTCGTGTTGGCGCGGGAGGTCCGTGCGGCACTCACCCTCCGGCCGGTTGATCAGCTTCAGCCACCGCCGCCACGGTCCGGTCTCCGGATCAGTCACGCTAAGCAGCGCACGCCACCGCCGACCCGGTCGAGATCGGCTGTTTGTTGTGCACCGGCCGCAGGGTCGGGGTGGTTGGGGGTTTTAGGGGAGGCCGAGGCCTCGGGTGGCCAGGCGGGTGAGCCGGGTGACGGTGGTGCCGGTGTCGTCCAGGGGTTGCAGGAGGTGGCTGACGGTGAGGCGGACCAGTGCGTCGGCGGTCGCGGCGATGTCTTCGTCGTCCAGGCCGGGGGCGCGGGCGGTGATGTGCTGGCTGAGGACCTGGCCGGCCAGTGCGATGAGGGGCTGGGAGTCGGTGGTGACCAGGGGCAGGAGGGTGGTGCCGCCGCGGTCGCCGGACAGGATCGTGCGTAGCAGCGGGTTGGTGGCGCCCTGGTCGAGGGTGTAGCGGACGGCGGCCTCGATCGCGGAAGCGACGTCGTCGTGCGCGGCGACGTGTGCGGCGACGCCGTCGATGAAGCGTTCGGCTTCGCGGATGAGCAGGGCTTGGCCGATCTGGTCCTTGGAGGAGAACTCTTTGTAGAGGGTTTGGCGGCTGACGCCGACGGCCGCGGCGACCGCGGTCATGGTGACCGCCGACCAGCCCTGGTCGGTCATCAGGGCGAACGCGGCGTCCAGGGCGTCGCTGCGGAGTTGGTGGCGCACGCGGGTCTGGAAGTCGGCCGGGACGTGAGTGTTCACGCCGCCGACAGTAACAAGCCGGGTGTCCAGTGGCCGGACACCCCTCGACCCCCGCCGAGGACATTCCAATCAATGATGTGCGTGGCATTGACAAGTCGTGGCTGATTGTCAAAGGTGGCGGGGTGAGATTCATCGACCGGCTGTGGCGGCGCCACCACGCTCCGCTGGAGACCCCGCGCGTCAGCAGTCCCGCCGCCGCTGCGGGGCGGACCCGGTGGAGGAGGTTCGCCGCGGTCCTGGTTCCGGTCCTGGGTGTGGTCGCGGTGATGGTCGTCGGGGTGCTGCGCGGCGCGCTACCGGTATCGGCCGGGTTGAAGGGCAAGACCAACATCAAACTGACCATCCAGCGGCTGTCCACCAACGCCGGCGGGTCCTTCCCCCGGTTCTTCCAGACCCGCGACGGCGACCGGCGCACCGTGGTCGCCCTGGCGCTGCGCGACACCTGGGCCGAGGGCATCTGCGCCTCCGGGAAGGTCTCCAGCCCGCTGGGCTCGCGGGTGCTGCGCATCACCACTCAACCCGGGCAGCGGCTCCAGCTCGATGAACTCCAGCTGGCCCTGGAGTCCATCGATGACGTCGAGGTCGTCGGGGGCGGCATCGCCCTGGGCCGCGGCGGCACCACCCCCGTCAAGGGCCTGGGCGACATCCCCGTCCAGACCGGCCCGCCCGGCACCCTGCCCATCACCGGCACCAACCTCAAACTGCGCATCCACGGCCAGGTCCGCTGGGTCACCGCCAGCGGACTCAAACTCGCCGGGATCGACATGACCATGGGAGGCGACGTCAAAGAATGCTTCTGAACGCCGCGACCCCGCTCACCGGCCGCCTGCGCACCCACTTGCGGCGCTGGCGGTCCTGGCGCCGCACCCGGCCCTTCTGGGGCGGCCTGCTCACCACCACCGGCGGCGCGGCCATCCTGCTGCTGCCCGCCGACCTGTACACCGTGCTGTCGCTGCCCGGCACCGCGGGCCTGGCCGGGTTCCTGCTCGGCGGCATCATCACCACCACCGGCCTGCTGCTGTGGTACCAGCCCCGCCACCACACCCTGCTCAGCGTCATCATCCTCCTGGCCGCCCTGGCTTCCTTCCTCTACACCAACTTCGGCGGCTTCCTGATCGGCATGCTCCTCGCCCTCACCGGCGGCTCCCTCGCCTTCGCCTGGACCCCCGCCACCGAACCCGCCACCGAACCCGCCACCGGAGACGCCACCCGGCCTTCCACCGGAGACGCCGAGCCGCCCTCCGGTGAGCCTTCCACCCCGCAGCCGCACCACCCGCACACCCCATAGACCCCTGGTCCCGGCGGAGGCGCCCGCCGGGACCAGGTTCACACCACACAGCCCGCCAGGCCCCGCAGACGAACCCGGGGGGGCAGACCGAACCCGGGGGCAGATCGAACCGGGGGCGAACACGCCCGCGACGCGGTTCTGACCGGTACCCCTTGTAGCCGGGGGTGTGCCCCGGCATCCAGCCGCGCGACTGTACGGCTTGCCGGGGTGCTCACACACCGATGACCGCAACAACCCCGGTGTCCGCAAACCCCGGGCAATGGACTGGTTGACAGTCAGAACAGTTGTGTTCTCTTCATTGACATAGAGGGCTTGAGTGTCAAATGGTGGGGGTATGGATGGGATACAGAGTCTGGTCTGGCGCGAACCGCTTCCCCCATCAGATCCACCCCACGCACCCCGATCACTGGCATGGAGGGCGGTCGGCGGCGAGGTCTGGGCGCTGGCCGTGCTGCCCGGCGGCCCGGCCGACCAACCGCAGCCCGGCGCGGTGATGAGCGCGTGCGCGGGGACGCTCATGCACCTGGGGTCGCTGATCGAAGCGCCGCTGCGGCTGCGGGGCATCTGGCTGACCTGGACGCAGTGTCCGGCCGCGGGCCTGCCCTATCTGCTGGTGGCGCGGCTGGCCTCCGTGGAGGCCGGACAGAGCTGGGCACGGCTCACCGCGACCGGCCCGGCGGGGGACTGCGTCTGGGAGGCCATCGGCCAATTCGACGACGGGACCCCCTCATGACATCCCCGAACGGCACGGCCCTGGGCACGGCGACCAGCGATCCGGCCGCCGAGCAGCTGTTCTTCGAGATCTTCCTGACCCCCCGCGACGACCCCTACCCGGCCTACCGGCGGCTGCGCGAGACCGCGCCGGTACTGCTCACCGGTGACGGCACCCTGGTGCTGACCCGGTTCGCCGATTGCGACGCGGCGCTGCGGCACCGCTCGTTCGGCAAGGGCAACGAACTGGCAGGATTCGGACTGCCCGGCGGCGCCGGCGAACAACAGCGCCAGGCCCAAGGGCGGCTCGGGCACAGCATGCTGTTCGCCAACCCGCCCGAACACACCCGGCTGCGCCGCTCGGTCGGATCGGTGTTCACCACCCGGCACATCCAGGACCTGCGGGCCTCCATCGAAGACCGCACCCGCAAACACCTCGGCCAACTCGCCCGCCGGTCCGGCGGCGACTTCGTCGACACCCTCGCCCTGCCGCTGCCGGTCAACGTGATCGCCGACCTGCTCGGCGTCCCCGAAGCCGACCGGATGGTCTTCACCCCGAAAGTCCGCCAGATGGTCGCACTCCTGGAACCCGCCGCCGCCCCCGAGGCCATCACCGCCGCCGCCGCGGCCGAAGCCGACCTCGTCGCCTACTTCACCGACCTCCTCGCCGCCAAACGAGCCGACCCGCACGAAGACCTGCTGTCGCGGATGGCCACCGCACCCGAGCAGACACGCCTGTCGCAACAGGAAATGATCTCCACGTCGCTGCTGCTGTTCGGCGCCGGGTTCGAGACCACCACCAACCTGCTCAGCAACACCCTGCACGCCCTCCTGAACCACCCCGACCAGCAAGCCGCCCTGCGCGCCGACCCCGCCCTCATCCCTACAGCGGTCGAGGAGTTCCTGCGCTACGACTCACCCGTCCAGGTCGACGCCCGCACCGTCCTGCACGACACCGACTTCGCCGGCACCCACCTCAAAGCCGGGCAGGTCATCGTGATGCTCCTCGGAGCGGCCAACCACGACCCCGACCTCGTCGCACAACCCGACACCCTCGACGTCACCCGCCCCGAACCCGCCCACCTGTCCTTCGCCTCCGGCATCCACTTCTGCCTCGGCGCACACCTGGCCCGCCTGGAAACCCAGATCGTCCTGGAACACCTCCTCAGCCCCGCCTACGTCGCCATCACCCGGCCGACGCAACCCCAACGACGCCCCGGCATCGCCCTGCGCGGCCTGGCCCACCTACCCCTCACCCTCCACTCTTGACCCGGGCCGCGCCCTCCCCAACCCCGCAGCCATCCCCGGCCCTGCCTGTCCAAAAGCCAGCAACCTGCTCACCATCCGCGCCAAGGCCGACTGGCCCACCGTCTCCAGCATGAGGTTGTAACTTCAGGTGTGGAAAGTCCTTGCAGGTAGAAGGCGATGTTGGCTTTACCTGATGCGTCCTGGATAGGCCTCGGCGAGTTCGTTGAGTGCTTCGCGCCATCCGGCGGCGCGTTGTCCTTCGACGAGGCGTGCGGGCTGGAAGGCGTGTTTGTCGCCGTTGTGGCGTTTGGCGGCGCGTTCGCGGGCGCGTTTGTCCTCGATGTTGATGATGGCCAGCCACAGCAGCTTGACCACGGCGTCGTCGGTGGGGAAGTGCCCGCGTGCTTTGGTGACTTTGCGGAGCTGGTAGTTCAGTGACTCGATCCCGTTGGTGGTGTAGAGCAGCCGGCGGACCGGGCGGGTGAAGGCGAAGAAGGGCGTGAACCGGTCCGTGCGACGCGAAGTCGCTCGATGTAAGTGGACTGCCTGAGGAGGGTGGTTGATGGCCATGGTGTAGTCCCAGGTCCGTGCTCGATGACCTGTCCCCGCTCTGGCGTGCGTCGTGGGTGACCGCGGGGTGCGAAGCCCAGGGTTCAAGCCCAAGCGGGCCTTGCTCCATCCAGGGGCCGCAGGTGAGGGGAAGATCGGGCGGGTGAACGCAAGTGAACCCTCGTTGACGCCTCGTCATCGTGTGGTCCCGCAGGATGGGTCGCTTGAGCGGGATTTTAAGAGGGCTGGCCGCTGTGAAGCGGCAGGCGCTGGCCGTGGGGACCGACGCTGCCAGGTCGAGCACCGCCGTCCCGGGGTGGAGAGGGCGCCCTATCCGATCTGCTTGCACGAGCGGAACGCGACAACCCCGTTGAAGTCCAGGCGCATGTGCTCTGGTGGGCCGACCGTGAGGAAGGCCGATCCTTCAGCGGGCGAAGGATGACCCGAGAAGCAAATGCCGGCGGCCGAAAGGCGGCGGGAAACCGGGACGAACGGCGGCTCCTCCGCCGCCGTCTTGGATAACTGGCCGGATACCAGGTGTTCCTGGGCCCGAAAGGGAGCTGACGCGGGTCTGGTGAACCTGTGGAGTGGCTGATGCCGACAACGTCGGAACCGACGGACAAGTTGGACGCCAGAACTCGGCTCGCCGACGGCGGCCGAGAGATGGTGAACGGACCTGAGGACGAACTTCTGGACTGGTCCCAGATCGATTGGGATTCAGCCGAGAAGCAAGTACGGCGGTTGCGGCAGCGGATCTTCACGGCGTCGCGGGCTGGGGACCTGAAGAAGGTCCGCAACCTGCAGAAGCTGATGCTCCGGTCCCGGTCCAACACGCTGGTGAGCGTGCGCCGGGTGACGGAGGTCAATGCTGGCCGCAAGACCGCCGGGGTCGATGGGAAGACCGCGCTGCTCGCGCCGCAGAAGGCCGAACTGGCCGCCTGGGTGCAAGAGCGCGCGTCGTCTTGGCGGGCCCGCCCGGTCAAGCGGGTGTTCATCCCCAAGGCCATGGGGAAGCTGCGGCCGCTCGGGATACCGGTGATGGCCGACCGGGCGCTTCAAGCCTGCGTCGCGGGCGCGCTGGAACCCGAGTGGGAGGCACGGTTCGAGGCGAGATCCTATGGGTTCCGTCCGGGCCGTGGCTGCCATGACGCGATCGAGGCGATCTACTCCGTCTGCAAGGGCGCTCGCGCCAAACGGGTGTGGATCCTGGACGCGGACTTGGCGGCGGCGTTCGACCGCATCGATCATCACCATGTTCTCGGCATGCTGGGCACCTTCCCCGCCAGGGGTCTGGTCCGGCAGTGGCTGAAGGCCGGGGTGGTCGATCGCGGACGGTTCGCTCCGACCGAGGAGGGCGTCCCGCAAGGCGGGGTGATCTCTCCGTTGCTGCTGAACGTGGCCCTGCACGGGATGGAAGAGGCCGCCGGAGTCCGTTATCTGACCGGCTCTCACGCCGGTCAGGGTCACACCGCACCGGGCTCGCCGGTGCTGATCAGATACGCCGACGATCTAGTGGCGCTCTGCCACTCGCAGGCAGAGGCCGAACAGGTCAAGGCGCGGCTGACCCAGTGGCTGACGCCCCGGGGACTGGCCTTCAACGAGGACAAGACGCGCGTCGTCCACCTCGCCGAGGGCTTTGATTTCCTGGGGTTCAACGTCCGCCGCTATCCCAACGGCAAGCTGCTGATCAAACCGAGCACGGCGGCGGTGCGGCGGATCCGGGAACGGCTGCGCACCGAGATGAGAGGGCTGAGGGGATCGAACGCCCGAGCGGTCATCGCCAAACTCAACCCGATCATCCGCGGCTGGGCCGCCTATTACCGGACGGTGGTGTCCAAGAAAATCTTCGTTGCCTTGGACGCCCATGTGTGGTGGCTCGCCTTCAAATGGGGCGTTCGCACTCACCGGAACAAGCCGAAAAGCTGGGTCACCGCCCGGTACTTCGGAAAGTTCAATCCGGCCAGGCAGGACCGATGGGTGTTCGGGGACCGCGACAGCGGAACCTATCTCACCAAATTCGCCTGGACAAAGATCGTCCGGCACCAGATGGTCGACGGGTTCGCCTCACCCGATGATCCCGACCTGACCTATTACTGGTCCCGGCGGCGCAGCAAACAGCACCACCCCCCGCTGAACAAGGACCGCAGGCGGCTGCTCTCGCGTCAGCAAGGCCGCTGCCCGCTCTGCGGGAACCTGCTGCTGCCCGGCGGCCGACAACCACAACACCCCGACGAGTGGGAGCGGTGGATCACCGCAACCCGCAACGCAGTACGCGCGAGAACACTCACGCTGCAAGCGGGACCGGCCGGACCAGACGATCGAACCGCACTGTTCCTCGTCCACGCCGACTGCGCCAGGCACCACGCTCGGCAACGTCGCCCAGCACTTCCGCCCGCACGCGACACCTCTGGGTTTGCTTGAGCCGTGTGCCGTGACAAGCGGCACGCACGGTTCTGAGGGGGCTCCGGCGCAGCAATGCGCCGGAGCTACCCGCCCATGCGTCCTCGAACACCCGCACGCTCTGGGGATACTTGCGGCCCAGGTCGGTGTCGGCGAACGCGGCGAGGGCGTCCAGTGCGGCGTCGGCGTCCACGGCGGTGTAGACCTTCTTCAGTTCCTTGGCCACCGCGCCGGCGTCACGGCGGGCGACCGGCCGCAGCGCGTTGCGGATGAGGTGGACCACGCAGGTCTGCACCACGGTGCCGGGGAACGCGCCGCCGATGGCGTCCTCGAAGCCCTTCAGCCCGTCGCAGCAGGCGATGAGGATGTCGCGGACGCCGCGGTTGCGCAGGTCGGTCATCACCTGCCCCCAGAACCGCGCCCCTTCGGCGGCGGTCGCGCTCTCGGGCGGGGTCCGCGCCAGCCAGATCCCCAGCACGTGCTTCTCCCCGTCGGCGTCGATCCCGACCGCGACGTAGGCGGGCTTGTTGGTCACCACGTGGTTGTCGCGCACCTTGACCACCAGGGCGTCCAGGAACACCACGGCGTAGACGGGGTCCAGCGGCCGGGTCTGCCAGACCTTGACCTCCTCCATCACCTGGTCGGTGATCCGCGAGACCTGCTCGTGCGACAACTCGGTGCCGTACACCTGCTTGAGGTGGTGCAGGATGTCACGCACGCTCATACCGTGCGCATACAGGCTGATGATCATGTCGTCCAGGCCGCCGGCGACCCGTCCCGCCCGCTTGGGCACGAGCACCGGCTCGAACGTGCCCGCCCGGTCTCGCGGCACCGACAGCCGGACCGGCCCGACCCCGGTCTGCACCGTCTTGCCCTTGCCCCGCCCGTTGCGCGAGTTCCCCGAGTTGTTCCCGACCTGGTCGTGCTTGCCATAGCCCAAGTGCGCGGTCAACTCGGCCTCCAGCGCCCGCTCGAGCACGGCCTTGACCAACTGCCCCAGCATCGAGTCCTCACCGGTCAGCCGTAGCTGCCCCGCCTCGTCCTTCGAGCGCTCCAGCAGCACGTCCAGTACCTCATCGCCCAGCAGCTGGCGGACCGGCACATCCCGGTTCCCGCCCGGCATCGGCACCATTCCGCCGACACCGGCCCTGGCCTGGGCGACACTCTCATTCCCCTCGATCACGCTCATGGCTTCGAATCCCCCCGAATTCGATGGATGATCTTCCTGTCGATCATCTACCCCACCAAGATCATTTCCACGCTAGGAGAGATACCCCCGCGGACGAACTCGCCAGCACACATGGCTACTGGTGCGCCATTAGCCTCGTGGAGTCCACCAGGGTCGGTGGACTCCACGGAGGTGATCGCGATCCATCTGGCACACGACATGAAACAGTCCAGGCTGTGTGCCACCCCTATCATCTCGCGCTGGGCGACTGCAGACGCCGTGGGTTTGCAGCTGGGTCAATGCGTCCGCATCATCTCTTCACGTACTTCCTGCGCGAAGCGTGTAGCGAGCAAGCGGTCAACGCTCGAGTGATGCCAACGCGGCCTCCCCATGGGGGTCGGGACAGACTCGGCGTTGAGCCGCGTCGCGATGGCCCGAATGCTGAGTCCGTCCTCGCGCAGCGTGAGTACGTAGACCATCAACTCACGCGTGCAGCACGGCGGACGCCCGGGCGGACGACGCATGCCTGGCTCGCGCTGTTTACTAGCCTGGCCAGTCGTATTGGTCATCGTCACCGCCGCCACCGACGCCGGAACAGGTCCAGCAGATCACGGAACACCCGATACCGGATGTTCGCGTTGTCAGGCTCGGCGCGCAACACAGCAACCAGCGCCAACCCGAGATAGATGATGAGTGCGGTGATTACAGCCGCCGCGAACTTTGCGATCCAGTCGGCCGCAGGTCCGAACTCCGCAAGCACGCGGAGAATTACCTCCATGAACAACGCTCCCTCGCTTGCGGCGGGGAGCTGGTGCTAGTGGATGACTAGTGCGCCCCCGCCGATGGTTGATATCGATTGCGAGAGGTGTGAGCGTGTGCGGGCTCAGCTCGACGGCCGTACCGCCGGCACGCAGCGAGTAGTTGCAAGAACACTTGCATGGCGGACGACTGGCGAGCTGGAAAGGCGAGCTGGCGGAGGTGGCGCAGGCAGCTAGCCAACAGGACCATCCGGATGAAGTTCGCGAGCTCCCGCAAGTGTTCGGAGAGTTGGTCACGCGTGAAGCGCCATACAACCGGGGGAAGCGATATCCGTGCCGCTGGTGCGCCGGTTGGGACCGGCACGGGCGCTGGGCTGTCGTACAGGAACTCCGACGTGACCCTCAGGACGACGCTTGCCTGCTCGACGACGGTACCGCGCTGCGGCCAGCTTCCCGGGGCCGCCCTTACGTGTCCGGCATAAAGGTCGGGCAGCCACACTGAGCCGTGGAGGTTGACTCGCGGCCCGCAGTCCCACGTCGCTGGACCGAGAGGTCTCGACCACTCGTCTGTCTCACACTCCAGAAGTGCCCGAAGGATTGTGATAGCCCGACGCACCTTGCTTCCACCCGTTGGCACCACGAACTGCGCGGACACATGGGCTTCATGCGCATCTGCCGCCCCAGCCAGGGGAGTCGTATCGAGGAAGACGCGCGTGTCAGTGATGGCTCTCGGCACCCCCCGCAGGTCCTTCGGCTCCCAGCACGTCCAATTCAGGTCGGACCGGGGCCAGGCAACGTCGTTCATCTTCACCTCCCTCGCGGGGTGCAGCCTCGCCGACTCCGACAGTACGCCGTGCGGTGGGGCGTCCTAGTAATTCGCGTAGGAAAGCGCACGCG
>NZ_JBIQHY010000109.1:0-23499 GCF_044508335.1 Actinomadura sp. | reverse complement strand
GACGGTCGCCGAGCCGCCCGTCGACCCCGGCGCCGCCCGCGACGTGCGTCCCGGCCTGATGGAGCGCGCCGACCTCGCCGCCTACCGGGCAGTGGTCCGCAAGCCCACGCACGTCCCCTACCGGGGTATGGACGTGTACGGGATGCCGCCGTCGTCGTCCGGCGGCGCCACGATCGGCGAGGCGCTCGACATCCTCGGCAACTTCCGCCTCGACGCCCGCGACCCGGTCACCGCCCTGCACTACTACCTGGAGGCGTCCAAGCTCGCCTACGCCGACCGCGGGCGCTACCTCGGCGACGCCGACAAGGTCCGCGTGCCGCTGGACGAACTGCTGTCCGCCGGGTTCGCCCGCGAGCGCGCGTGCCTGATCAAGCCGGACCGGGCCGCGCCGGCGCCGGTCGCGCCCGGCTCGCCCGACGGGCGCTACGAGCCGTGCGTGCCGCCCGGCACGCAGACCCGCGCGCTGGCGTTCGAGGGCCCGCAGACCACCCACCTCGTCGTCGCCGACAAGTGGGGGAACGTCGCGTCCTACACGGTGTCGATCGAGCAGTTCGGCGGCAGCGGCATCACCGTCCCCGGCCGCGGCTTCCTGCTCAACAACGAGCTGACCGACTTCTCCTTCCAGCCGCCCGCCCCCGGCCAGGCGCCCGACCCGAACCTGCCCGGCCCGCACAAGCGGCCGCGCAGCAGCATGTCCCCGACTCTCGTGCTGGAGGACGGGCGGCCGAAGCTGGCGCTCGGCACCCCCGGCGGCTCGACGATCATCACGACCGTGCTGCAGATCCTGATGAACCGCATCGACCTCGGCATGGACCTGCCCGCGGCGCTGAACGCGCCCCGCGCGACGCAGCGCAACACCCCGCTCGTGTACGCCGAGCAGCCGTTCCTCGACCGGTACGGCCGCGACCTCGCCGCGCGGGGGCACCGGCTGGAGGTCTTCCCCGGCCCGCCGGCGGGCGTGATCGGCGCCGCGACGGCGCTGGAGTTCCTGCGGCCGGGGCTCGTGCAGGCGGTCGCGGAGCCCGTCCGGCGGGGCGGCGGCAGCGCGCTGGTCGTCCACCCGGCCCGGTGACCGCGGCGGTGCCGGGACGGGCCATGATGGCGTGCGCGGACGGTGAACGGGAAGGAGTCGGGCCATGGCGCACTCGTACGTGCAGGTGACGACCGCGACCGACTCGCGGGCGGAGGCCGCCGAGCTGGCGCGGTCGGCGGTCGCCGAGCGGCTCGCGGCCTGCGCGCAGCTGGTCGGGCCGATCGCCAGCACCTACTGGTGGGAGGGCGAGATCGAGTCGGCGGAGGAGTGGATGGTGCTGTTCAAGACCTCCGCCGACCGCTTCGACGAGCTGGCCTCCCTGATCACCGAGGGGCACTCCTACGACACCCCGGAGATCATCGCGACCCCGGTGGTGGCGGGCAGCATGGACTACCTCGCCTGGATCACCGAGCAGACCGAGCCCGGCGAGCGCGACGACGCGGTGGAGGATCCGGCGGAGGACTGACCCCCGTCCGTGTGACCTGCGTCATGGCAGGGTAAGTTCTTGTTTACCCTGGCCGGGACGTGTACTGCCGGTCGCGGCGGAGGAAGGCGGTCGATGTGGGCGAGCTGAGCGAGGTGGGGGCGGACCACGGGCTGTTCGGGCCCGGCTCGGTGACCTGGCGGGTCATGGGCGAGCCCGTGCTGATGATCGGCGGGATCCGGGCGCTGCTGCTGCAGGCCCTCCATCCCCGCTCGATGTGGGGGACCGCGCAGAACTCCGAGCTCATGGACCCCGCCGCCGCGTGGGCGCGGCTGACCCGGACGGTGGAGTTCGTCCGCGTCCGCACCTACGGCACCGAGGAGGAGGTCGAGCGGGTGGGCCGCCGCGTCCGCCGGCTGCACGCCAAGCTCACCGGCCTCGACATGCGCACCGGCGAGACGTTCCCGATCGACGACCCGGAGAACCTGCTCTGGGTCCACATGGGCGAGGTCGACTCCTACCTGGACGTGGCGCGCCGCGCCGGCGTCCCGCTGACCGACGAGGACGCCGACACCTTCGTCGACGAGCAGCGCCGCGCCGCCGCGGTCGTCGGGCTCGACCCGGCGGACGTGCCCGCGACGGTCGCCGAGATGAAGGACTACTACGAGGACATGCGGCGGCGGATCTGGGCGTGCCGGGAGGCGCGCGAGGGGCTGCGCCGCATGTTCAGCCCGGCCGTCCCGCGCCACCTGCTGCCGCTGAAGCTCGCCGCGCCGGCCGTCGGGACGCTGACCGTCGCGACGCTGCCGCGCTGGGCCCGCCGCATGTACGGGCTGCCGGGCCTGCCCACGTCCGACCTCGCGGCGACGCTGACGCTGAAGGGCCTGTACCGCACCACGCGGGTCGTCCCGGAGCGGTACCGGTACTCGCCGGACGCCCGGCGGGCCAGGCGCCTCATGCGCGAGCACGAGGCGGGCCTGGCCACCTGGTCGATCGCGTCCTGACCGGCGCCCCGCCCGGGCCGCCGGCGCTCACGCCATCGGCGGGGGAGCGTCCGCGTCCTCGTCGTGCCGCGCGCCGTGGCGCGGCAGCAGCAGCGCCGGGACGATCAGCACCGCGGTGAGGGCCAGCGCCACCCAGAACGTGCTGCCGAACGCGTCCGCCAGCTTCGGCGCGATCTGCTCGCGGACCCGGTCCGGGATGGAGCCGACGGCGCCCGCGCCGCCCCCGGCGGCCGCCTGCGGGAGCCGGTCGCTGATCTCGCGGGACAGGATGACGGCGAGCAGCGCGGTGCCGACCGACCCGCCGAGCTGCATGATGATGTTCAGCGAGCTGCTGGCCCGCGACACCGCCTCGCGGCGCAGCGTCGTGAGCGCGGCCGACATGGTCGGCATCATCGTGCAGCCGAGCCCGATGCCGCGCACGAGCAGCGCCCCGCCGAGCAGCCAGTAGGACGTGCCCGCGTCCACCATCGCGAACGGGACGGTGCCGAGCACCAGCAGCACGATGCCCACCGGCACGATGCGGCCGGCGCCGAACCGGTCGGTGATCACGCCGGCCAGCGGCATCGCGAGCGCCGCGCCGAGGCCCTGCGGGGCCAGCAGCAGGCCGGCGGCGAACGCGCCCTCGCCGTGCACGGTCTGGTAGAAGAGCGGGATCAGCAGCATCGAGCCCATCAGCGCGATGCCGACGAGGAACACCGCGGCGGACGCGGTCGTGAACGTCCGGTCGGTGAACAGCCGCACGTCGATCAGCGCGCGTTCGCGGCGGCGCAGGCTGTGCAGCGCGAACAGCGCGACCAGGGCGGCGCCCGCGGCCAGCCAGCCGATCGTGGTGGCGTTCCCGAAGCCGCCCTCGCTGCTCGCGGTGGACAGCCCGTAGATCAGCAGCGCGAAGCCGGGCGGCAGGAGGAGCAGCCCGCGCAGGTCGAGCGCCGACGCGCCGCCCTCCATCCGGCCGCGCGGCACCTTCCACCAGGCCAGCGCGAAGGCCAGCATGCCGACCGGCACGTTGACGAAGAAGATCCAGCGCCAGTGGACGTCCTCGACCAGCCACCCGCCGAGCACCGGGCCGAGGACGGGGCCGAGCAGCATCGGCACGCCGACGATGCTCATGATCCGGCCGAGCCGGCGCGGGCCGGCCGCCATCGTCAGGATCGCCATGCCGGTCGGCATCAGCATGCCGCCGCCGAGCCCCTGCAGCACCCGGAAGACGATCAGCGAGCCGATGTTCCACGCCGAGCCCGACAGCACGGAGCCGGCCACGAACAGCGTGATGGAGGTCAGCCACACCGCCCGCCCGCCGAACCTGTCGACGGCCCAGCCGGTGAGCGGGATGACGCTGCCCATGGCCAGCAGGTAGCCGGTGATGACCCACTGGATGGTGGACAGGTCGGTGCGGAAGTCGCGCCCGAGCGTCTCCAGGGCGACGTTGACGATCGTGGTGTCCAGGATCGCCATCACCGTCCCGGCCACGATCACGAGGCCGAGCACGATCGTCTGCCGGTCGAGCCGTTCGCCGCCGCCGGATCCGCCCGGCGGCGCCACCTTGGTGGACGGACTTTCGGCCATGGTCGTCCCCCTTGCCAGAAGTTCCGGTAGCCCCGAGTCCCCGTGGCCCAAGACGTGAAACATCTTGAAGTTCAATGTTTTGCAGTGCATCACGAAATGTGTTGAACTTCAAGGTATGTCCGAGGATCGCATCGTCACCGACGCGTCCATCGACGCCGACATGGAGACGATGGTCCAGCTCATGGTGCGGACGATGCGCGGCATGAAGGGCGGTCACGCCGACGCCGAGGAGGTCATCCGCCGGGTGAAGGCGGCCGGGCTCGGGCCCCGGCACGTCCCGGTGCTGGTGCAGCTCGTCCTGCACGGCCCGGCGCCGGTGGGCGTGCTCGCCCGGCACATGGCGCTCAGCCCGGCCACGGTCAGCCAGCTGGTCGGCGAGCTGCAGCGCGGCGGCTTCGTCGAGCGGCGCCCGGACGACCGGGACCGCCGCCGCATGATCGTCAGCCTGGCGGAGGCGCACCGCGCGGCGATCGAGCGGTTCGCGTGGCGCCGGCTGCGCCCGCTGCGCACCACGCTGGAGTCGCTCACGCCCACCGAGCGAAGGCACTTCCTGCACGGGTGGCGCACGCTGGCCGGGAACATGGAGCGCAGCGGGCTGCACGCCGGGGGAGACGGGGGACCGGGTTGCCCTGGAGACCACCCGCACCTGTGACCGGCCGAGGGGGAGCGGGCCGGGGGGAGCGAGCCGGGCGAGCCGGGCGGGCCGGGGTCAGCCGCGGCGCATGAGCCGGCCGACGGCCGCCATCAGCTCGGTGGACATCTCGTCGCCCTTGCCCTCCTCGGCGCCCTCCGCCACGCAGTGCCGGACGTGCCCGTCCAGCAGGCCGAGGGCCACCTTGTCCAGGGCCGCCTGGACGGCGCTGATCTGGGTGAGGATGTCGATGCAGTAGCGGTCGTCCGCGACCATCCGGTCGATGCCGCGCACCTGGCCCTCGATCCGGGCCAGCCTGGTCTGCAGCTGGTCCTTCGTGGCGGTGTACCCGCGGGTGGGGGTCTCGCTGGTCGCCATTACCGTCCTCCGCAATCCTTCCGGGGGCGCACGTCCGGGTACCCCTGGGGGACATCCCCCTACAGGTACCTTATGCGCTGACCGGGGCCTCCGGACCGGGCCGCCGGCCGGGTCGGCACGGCGGGACGTTCCAGGCGCTGACGACCGGCCGACCGTGCTCGGCGCCGAGCGCCGACAGCGTCCCGGTGGCGAGCGCGAACAGCCGTCCCTGCGCGGGCTCCAGGCCGAGCCGGCGCGCGGTGAGCACCCGCAGGAAATGGCCGTGGGCGACGAGCACGACGTCGCCGTCCGCGGGGAGCGGGTCCACGCGCGCGAGCACCGCGGCCGCCCGCGCGCCGACCTGCTCGACGGTCTCGCCCGGATGCCCGGCGTCCCCCGGGACCACCCCGTCGTCCCACAGGAACCATCCGGGCCGCTCCTCGCGGATCTCCGCCGTGGTCCTCCCCTCGTAGCCGCCGTAGTCCCACTCCCACAGGTCGGGGTCGATCGCGTCCGCGGTGAGCCCGGCCAGTTCGGCGGTCCGCCGCGCCCGCCGCGCGGGGCTGACCAGCGTCCGCGCGACGCGCCGCTCCTTCAGCGCCCCGCGCAGCGCCCGCGCCTGGTCCTCGCCGTGCGCGGTCAGCGGCAGGTCCGTCAGCCCGGTGTGCCGGCGCGCCCGGCTCCACTCCGTCTCCCCGTGCCGCACCAAGATCAGTTCGCCCATGGTGGAGTGTCTACCCGGCGGGGCGCCGCCCCGGAACCCCGGGACGGGGGAGGGCGGGGGTGAGCGCCGTCAGTCCAGGATCGAGCTGAGCGGCGTGTAGGGGAGGCCGTGCGCCTCGGCGACGTGGTCGTAGACGAGCGCGCCGGCCTGCGTGTTGAGGCCGCGGGCCAGCGCGCCGTTCTCCCGCAGGGCGCGGTGCCAGCCCTTGTCGGCGAGCTGCACGGCGTAGGGGAGCGTGACGCCGGTGAGGGCGTAGGTGGAGGTGTTCGGGACGGAGCCGGGCATGTTCGCCACGCAGTAGAAGATCGAGCCGTGCACCCGGTAGGTCGGGTCGGCGTGCGTGGTGGGGCGGGAGTCCTCGAAGCAGCCGCCCTGGTCGATCGCGATGTCCACCAGGACGGAGCCCTCCTTCATCCCGGCGACCAGGTCGTTGGAGATCAGCTTGGGCGCGCGGGCGCCGGGGATCAGCACCGCGCCGATGACCAGGTCGGCGGCGCGGGCCTCCTGCTCGACGGTGTAGGCGCTGGACACGAGCGTCCGGAGGCGGCCCTGGTAGATCGCGTCGATGTGGCGGAGGCGGTCGACGTCCACGTCCAGGACGGTCACGTCCGCGCCCATCCCGACGGCGACCTGCGCGGCGTTGAGGCCGGACACCCCGCCGCCGATCACGACGACCTTGGCCGGGGCCACGCCCGGCACCCCGCCCGGCAGCACGCCGCGCCCGCCGTTGGACGCCATCAGGTTGTACGCGCCGACCTGCGGGGCGAGCCGCCCGGCGACCTCCGACATGGGGGCGAGCAGCGGCAGCGAGCGGTCGGGCAGCTGGACGGTCTCGTAGGCGATCGCGGTGACGCCGGCCGCCAGCAGCGCGTCGGTGCACTCGCGGGACGCGGCGAGGTGCAGGTAGGTGAACAGGACCTGGCCGGCGCGCATGCGCGGGTACTCCGGCGCGATCGGCTCCTTGACCTTGAGGATCAGGTCGCCCTCCGCCCACACCTCGTCCGGGCCGTCCAGGATCTTGGCGCCGGCGGCGGTGTAGTCGTCGTCCGGGATCGCCGACCCCAGGCCGGCGCCCCGCTCGACGAACACCTCGTGGCCGTGCCGGGTCAGCTCGTGCACGCCCGCCGGCGTGATGGCCACCCGGTACTCGTGGTTCTTGATCTCTCGCGGCACACCGATCTTCACCGGGGGGCTCCTCCGTCAACGCTGACCAGGACCTACGCCTACAGCGTGCGGTGGGGAGCCCGCCCCGGACCATCGGCAGTGTGTCAACGCATCGAGTACTTCGGCGACACTGTGTAAAGCGCGCCCGGTGGCGGGCCCCGGCGCGCCCGGCGGCGGCTCACGGCTTGCGGGCGATGCCCCCGTACATGAGGCGCTGCCCGACGGTCAGCTCGTCCGGGACGTCCCCGTCCGGCCGCCACAGCGGCAGCGGGACGAGGCCGGGGTCGAGGAGCTCCAGGCCGTCGAAGTACCGGCCGATCTCCTCCGGCGTCCGGAACCGGCCGGTGCCGAGCAGCCCCTGGTACTGCACCTCGGCGTCGACGGCCTCCTGGCTGGACGCGCAGAACGCCGTGACGAACAGGTGGCTGCCGGAGGGCACCGCGTCCATCAGCGTCTCGACGATGCCCTGCGGGTCCTCGTCGTCGTGCAGGTGGTGCAGGATGCCGACCAGCATGACGCCGACCGGCCGGCCGAAGTCGATCAGCCGCCGGACGTCCTCGTGCGCGATGATCCCGGCCGGGTCGCGGATGTCGGCGGTGATGACCGTGGTGTCCCCGTTCTCGGCCAGCAGCGCCCGCCCGTGCGCGAGGACGATCGGGTCGTTGTCGACGTACACCACCTTCGCGCCGGGCCGGGTGGCCTGCGCGACCTCGTGGGTGTTCTGCACGGTCGGCAGCCCGGAGCCGAGGTCGAGGAACTGGTCGAGGCCCGCCTCGCCGGCCAGGTACCGCACGCCGCGGCCGAGGATCTCCCGGTTGTAGGCGGCGACGTCGTAGATCTCCGGGATGATCTTCACGATCTCGGCCACGAAGGCCCGGTCGACCTCGAAGTTGTCCTTGCCCCGCAGCACCACGTCGTAGGTCCGAGCGATGCTCGGCTTCGTGGTGTCGATCCCGAGGGACGCCCAGTCGTACTGCTGTTCGGCCATGCCGTGTCCGCCTCGTGCCGCTGTTGAGTTCTCGAAGTCCGCCGCCGGGTCGAATCGTAGACGGTTGACGATGCGGCCGTCCCGGAAGTGGGGAATGTCCGGTGGAACGATGCACGCTAGGGGCGCGCGGGCAGCCACTCGTCCGCGATGGCGACCGTCAGCTGCTCCAGCAGCGGCCCGGTCCGCCGGACGCGGCGCTCCTCGTCCGGCTCGATGTCGGCCAGCGCGTACGCGGCCTGGATGCGCGCCTTGCGGAGCTGCTCGCCGGTGAGCGCGCGGCGGCCGGCCACCGCGACGACCGGCGCGCCCGCGCGGGCGGCGGCGCGGGCCGCCCCGATCGGCGCGGTGCCGCGCAGCGACCGGGCGTCGAGGGTGCCCTCGCCGGTGACGACGAGCCGGGCGCCGCGCGCCTTCTCGGCGAATCCCAGCAGGTCCAGCAGCAGCGCCGGGCCGGGCTCGATCGTCGCGCCGAGGAAGGTGAGCGCGGCGAACCCGACCCCGCCGGCCGCGCCGGCGCCCGGCAGGTCGCGGGCCGCCCGGCGCGCGGCCGCCTCCGCCAGGTCGGCCCAGCGGCGCAGCCCGGCGTCCAGCACCCGGACCTCGTCGCGGCTCGCGCCGCGGCGCGGGCCGTCCACGGCCGCGGCGCCGGCGCGGCCGAGCAGGGGTCCCGCGGAGTCGCCCGCCACCACCACCTCGATGCCCGACATATCGGGCAGGCCGCGCAGGTCGAGGGCGTGCAGCGAGCGCAGCGCCGCCCCGCCGGGCGGCAGGTCCTTGCCGAGCGCGTCCAGCAGCCGCCCCCCGAGCCCCTGCACGAGGCCCGCGCCGCCGTCGGCGCAGGCGCCGCCGCCGAGGCCGAGCACGATCCGCCGCGCGCCGAGCCGCAGCGCGTGCGCGATCAGCTGGCCCGTCCCGAGGCTGGACGCGGTGAGCGGGCGCGGCTTGCCGCCCGGCAGCCGGCGCACGCCGGACGCCTCGGCCAGCTCCACCACCGCGCTGCGGCCGTTCAGCGCCAGCCGCGCGGTGACCGGCCGCCCCGTCGGCCCGCACACCTCGACGTCCACGCCCCGCCACCCGGCCGCCACCGCCGCCTCCACGGTGCCCTCGCCGCCGTCGGCCACGGGCAGCTCCACCAGCGGGACGTCCGGGCGGGCGCGGCGCAGCCCGGCCGCCAGATGCCGCGCCGCCTGCGCCGCGGTCAGCGCCCCCGGGAACCTGTCAGGCGCCAGCAGGACGTGACCCGGCGGAGACGGACGGGAGGGAGAGTCCGCGGACACCACAGCCACGCCTTTCACGCCGGGAGGTAAGGCCCTACCTTCTGCTTACGCCAAGACGGCACTATTTGACACCCGCAAACGCGTCCCAGAGTCTCAAATGGCCGCAGAGCCGTGTTCTCCCGGGGTGGCTAGCGCACGCCCAGCCACTCCTCGATCGGGTGGATCGCGAAGAAGATCAGGAACAGCACCACCACCGGCCACAGCCAGACCGACACCTCGCGGACCTTGCCCTTGGCGAGCTTGATCAGCGCGTAGGCGACCATCCCGCCGCCGATCCCGATGGTGATCGAGAAGGTGAACGGCATCAGCACGATGGTGAGGAACGCCGGGATCGTCAGCTCCAGGTCGGACCAGTCCACCTTCGCGACCTGCGTCATCATCAGCGCGCCGACGACGACCAGCGCGGGCGCCGCGGCCTGCGCCGGGACGGTCGCGGCGAGCGGGGTGAGGAACAGCGTCACCGCGAACAGCGCGCCGGTGGCGATGTTGGCGAGGCCGGTCCGGGCGCCCTCGCCGACGCCGGCCGCCGACTCCACGAACACCGTGTTGGCGGACGAGCTGGTGAGGCCGCCGAACGCGGCGGACAGGCCGTCCACCGACAGGATCCGGCCGAGCCGCGGCACCTGGCCCCTCTCGTCAAGCAGCCCGGCCTCGTCGCTGACCCCGAGGATCGTGCCCATCGCGTCGAAGAAGCCCGACAGCACCAGGGTGAACAGCACGACCAGCGCGGTGATCACCCCGGCCCGGCCGAACCCGCCGAACAGGTCGATCTCCCCGAACAGCCCGAAGTCGGGTGCGGCGAACAGCTTGTCGGGCATGTCCGGGGTGACGACGCCCCAGCCGCCCTCCTTGATGGACGCGTTCTCCTGGATCGCCACGGCGCCGATCGTCCCGGCGATGATGCTGATCAGGATGGCGCCGGGCACCCGCCGCACGTAGAGGACGATCATCAGCAGCAGGGTGAGCGCGAACACCAGCGTCGGCCAGGTCTGCAGGCGGCCGCCGCTGCCGAGGGACAGCGGCGGGCTGGTGGCGCTGGAGGTGACGAACCCCGAGTCGAACAGGCCGACCAGCGCGATGAACGCGCCGATGCCGACCGCGATCGCGTGCTTGAGCGCCAGCGGGATCGAGTTCATGATCCGCTCGCGGATGCCGGTGAGCGCCAGCACCACGATGACCAGGCCCTCGATCACCACCAGGCCCATCGCCTGCGGCCAGGTCATCACCGGCGCCGCCTGGAACGCCACGACCGCGTTGATGCCGAGGCCCGCGGCGAGCGCCAGCGGCGCGTTGCCCACCAGGCCCATGATCACCGTGGTGACCGCGGCGGACAGCGCGGTCATCGTGGTCAGCTGCGGGATCGACAGCGCCGCGCCGGTGACGTCCTTCGCCCCGCCGAGGATGATCGGGTTCAGCAGGATGATGTAGGCCATCGCGAAGAACGTGGTCACGCCGCCGCGCAGCTCGCGCGGGACGGTGGTACCGCGCCCGCGGAGATCGAACAGCCGCTCCAGCGGCCCGCGCCCGCCGGCCGGCGGTGAATCGTCGGTCTTCACGGTACTGGTCTTGGACATGGCGGGCGCTCCGCTTTCCGCAGCGTGGGTTCCGGCCGCGTCGGTCCGGAAATGGCGTGGACAGATTAGCCGCTGAGAAGACTCCGGAGCGTGACGGGGGCGAGGCGTCCGCTATAGCCTTCCCTGGTTCACTTCTTCCTCGCCCTGCGCGCGGGCGCCGCGGGCGAGCATCCTGTAGGCGGTGGCAACAATGGACCGGGAGACACTGGGGCAGCGGATTCGCGCCCTGCGGATCCGGCAGGGCGTGAGCCAGGCGCAGCTGGCCTTCCCCGAGCTGTCCGACAGCTACATCTCGCTGATCGAGAGCGACAAGCGGGTGCCGGCCCCGAGCGTGGTCGAGCTGCTGGCCGGGAAGCTGAACTGCTCGGCGACCTACCTGGTCAGCGGGGTCAGCGAGGACGTGGTGGACGAGCTGCGCGTCACCCTCGACTACGCCGAGATCGCGCTGAGCAACGGCGCGGCGGCCGAGGCGCGGGCCCGGTTCGCCGAGGTGCTCGCGAACGCCGACGCGGTCGCGCTGCCCGAGATGCTCCACCAGGCGCGCTGGGGCCACGCCCTCGCGCTGGAGGCCGCCGGCGAGCTGGAGGAGGCGATCGCCGAGCTGACCGCGCTGACCGAGGAGGCCTCCGCCGAGGCCGACCTCGACCACTGGGCGAAGGTGCACGTCGCGCTGAGCCGCTGCCTGCGCGAGCGCGGCGACGTCAGCGCCGGAGTCGAGGCGGCCGAGAGCGCGCTGCGCCACCTCATCGCGACCGGCGCCGACTCCACCGACGCCGCCGTGCACCTCGGCGCGGCGCTGCTCGCCGCGTTCATCGAGCGCGGCGACCTCGTCCGGGCCCGCCACCTCGCCGCCCAGCTCGTCGAGCGGGCCGAGCGCATCGGCAGCCCCCGGGCGCGGATGGTCGCCTACTGGGAGGCCGCCTACGTCGCGGAGATCCGCGGCGAGTACGAGGACGGCGTCACGCTGGCCGAGCGGGCGCTGATGCTGGCCGGCGACGGCGAGGACCCGCGCGACCTGAACCGGCTCCGCGTCATCTACGCCGGGCTGCTGCTGCGCGCCCGGCCCGACCAGGCCGCCCGCGCCCGCGAGCTGCTGACCCGGGTGCGCGGCGAGATCAGCGCCAGCTCGTCCGGGGAGATCGACGTCGCCTGGTGCCTGACCGAGCTGGCCCGCGCGGAGACCGCGCTCGGCCGTCCCGCCGAGGCGGTGGCGCTCGCCGAGGAGGCGCTCGACCTGCTCGGGGACGCCCCGCGCCGGGCCACCGCCGGGGCGCTGACCGTGCTCGGCGAGGCGTCGGTGCGGCTCGGCCGCCGGGACCGGGCCGTCGAGGTGCTGACCCGGGCCGCGACCTGCCTGGAGCAGATGGAGTCCTCCCGGGAGGCGGCGCAGGCGTGGTTCGACCTCGCCGAGGTGCTGGCCGGGGCAGGCACCGCCGAGGAGCACCGCATGGCCGCCTACCGGCGCGCGCTCACCTGCGTGGGGGTGTGACCGAACCGGTCCCGGGTCCGCGGCGTCCATAATGCTGCGGGTTTCCTGAGGTTGGGGAGTTACGGGTGTTCGGTGTGGTCCGTCCTTGCAGGCATGTCCTGTGCGGGTCGTTGTTCAAGGACTGGATGGCGCATCTCTGCGGGCTGTGCCTGACGCTGCGGGCCGAGCACGGCCAGGCCGCGCGGCTCGTCACCAACTACGACGGGCTGCTGGTCTCCGTCCTGGTCGAGGCGCAGGCGCCGGAGCTGTCGCCGCGCCGCAAGGCCGGTCCGTGCGCGCTGCGCGGCATGCGGACCGCGGAGGTCGTCGCGGCGCGGGCGCAGGGCGCGCGGCTGGCCGCCGCGGCGTCGCTGCTGCTCGCGGCGGGCAAGACCCGCGACCACGTCGCGGACGGCGACGGCCCGTACCGGCGGCGGCCGGTCGCCGCCGCGGCCGCGCGGATGGCCGGCCGGTGGGACGCGGCGGGGGAGCGGACGGGCGCCGCGGTCGGCTTCGACCCGTCGGTCCTGCGCGACGCCGTCGCGCGCCAGCCCGTCCTGGAGTCCGCGCCCGGCCTCGGACTGCTCGACCTCACCGAGCCGGCGGAGACGGCCGTCGCCGCCGTGTTCGCGCACACGGCCGTGCTCGCGGGCAAGGAGGGCAACGCCGAGGCGCTCGCCGAGGCGGGCCGATTCTTCGGCCGCCTCGCGCACCTGATCGACGCCGTCGAGGACCTCGCGGACGACCGGGCGTCCGGCGCCTACAACCCGCTGCTCGCCACCGGCACCGGCCTCGCCGAGGCCCGCCGGCACGCGGACGACGCCCTGCACGGCCTCCGCCTCGCCCTCGCCGACCTGGAGCTGGAGCGGCCGCGGCTCGTCCGGGCGCTGCTGGACCGCGAGGTGGGCCGCTCCGTCGACCGGGTCTTCGCCGCCCCCGAGGACGCGCAGGAGGGCGGGCCCCGGCCGCCGCGCCCCGGCTGGCCGGTCCCGTGCTTCACCGGGACGCTCGTCTGCGCCACCTGCGGGGTCTTCCAGCCGGAGTGGAGCGAGCATCACGGCGGCTCGTGCGGGGACCGCTGCTGGTGCACGCGCAACTGCGACGGGGGCTGCGACGGCTGCTGCGACTGCTGCGAGTGCTGCGACTGCGATTGCGACTGCTGCGACGGCTGCTGCTGCGACTGCAGCTGATCGTTTTTCCCGGATCGCGGCACTTCGCGACCCGGAGCGTGCCATGGTGGCGGGCTCAGTAGGGTAGATGCAGCCCTTCAACTCACTAGAGAACCCGGCCATCCATGAACATCCGCAAGCCCCTCCGGCCGGCGCGCCGTCTCGGCGTCGTCGCCGCCCTCGCCCTCGTCCTCGGCGCCGTGACCGCGACCCCCGCGCTGGCGCACGCCCGCCTCCTCGACAGCACGCCCGGCAAGGGCGAGTCGGCGGAGTCGGTCACCGAGGTCAAGCTCGTCTTCAGCGACAAGATCAGCCTGGCGAAGGTCGTCGTCAAGGACGCCCAGGACAAGACGTACCAGGCGGGCGAGGCGGAGCGCTCCGGCACGACGGTGACGCAGAAGCTGACCGGGCCGCTGCCCGCGGGGTCCTACACGGTGGCCTACCGGGTCGTCGGCGAGGACGGGCACCCGATCGAGAGCGACGACCTGACGTTCACCGCCACCGGGGGCGAGGCCGCCGAGCCCGCGCCGTCCGCCGGCGGGGTCGGCGCCGAGCAGCAGACCGGCGACGCCGCCACCGCGAACGAGCAGCCGCTCAAGGTCGACCAGGAGCAGGCCGCCGCCGAGGAGGACACCGGCTCCGGTGCGGTCCTGTGGGCGCTGATCGTCGCCGGGCTCCTCGTCGGCGTCGGCATCGGCGTCGGCATCGTGTTCCGCGCCAAGCGCAAGCACCAGGCGGCAACCGGAAGTGAGTAAGGGCAGCCCGGGCGTCTGGCGGGCCGCCGCGGTCGCGGCGGGCTCGGCGGCCTCGGCCGCCGCGGTGCTGGTGGCCGGGCTGGTCCTCGGCGGCGCGGTCACCGAGAAGGTCATCCCCGGCCTCGGCGACGCCGGCGCCCTCACCCGGTGGGGGCTGCCCGCGTCCCGGACGGCCATGGACCTGCTGTCCGCGCTGACCGTCGGCGCCCTGCTGGCCGCCGCCGCGTTCCTGCCGGTCGAGGGCGGGCGCGGCGCGGCCCGGCTGTCGAAGGACGCGATCGGCTACCTGAACGCCGCGTCCTGGATCGCCGCCGGGTGGGCCGCCGCCGCGGCGGCCACCCTGGTCTTCACCGTCGCGGACGTCCTCGGCCAGCCGGCCGGGCAGGTCCTCACCGGCAGCGAGCTGAGCAGCTACGTCGGCTCCCTGCCGCAGGGCACCGCCCTCATGATCGTGGTGCTGCTGGCCGTGGTGGTGGCGCTGCTGGCGCGCACCACCACCACGCCCGCCGCCGCGTTCGGGCTGCTGGCCATGGCCGGGATCGCGCTGCTGCCCGCGCCGCTCACCGGGCACTCCGCCTCGGCCGCCAACCACTCCACCGCGGTGACCGGGGTCGCCCTGCACGTCGCCGCGGTCGCGCCGTGGGTCGGCGGGCTCGCCGTCGTCGGCGCGCACGCGCTGCTCCGCCGCGACCGGCTGCCGATCATGGCCGACCGGTTCAGCCGCATGGCCCTGTGGTGCTACATCACCGTCGGCGCCAGCGGGCTGGTCAACGTGATCGTCCGGCTGCCCGACCCCGCCGAGCTGGTGACCACGGACTACGGGCGGCTCGCCCTCGGCAAGATCGTCGCGTTCGGGGTGCTCGGCTGGTTCGGCTGGTGGCACCGGACCCGGACGCTGCCCGCCGTCGACGCCCGCCGGCCCGGGGCGTTCGCGCGGTTCGCGTCCGTCGAGGCGGCCGTGATGGCGGCCACCATGGGCCTCGCCGTGGCGCTCGCCCGCACCGCGCCGCCCCCGCCGACCCAGCCGGAGTCCGCGGTCAAGTCGCTGCTCGGCTACGACATGCCGCCCGAGATCACCCCGGTGCGGCTGCTCACGCTCTGGCAGTTCGACCTGTTCTTCGCCGCCCTCGCCGCCGTCCTCGGCGGCCTCTACATCGGCGCCGTGGTCCGGCTGCGGCGGCGCGGCGACGCCTGGCCGATGGGCCGCACCGCCGCCTGGTTCATCGGCCTCGCCACCATGCTCGCCGTCACGCAGACCGGCGTCGCCAAGTACGCGCCGATCCTGTTCAGCGTGCACATGGCGCAGCACATGGTGCTGAACATGCTGACGCCGATCTTCCTCGTCGTCGGCGCGCCGGTGACGCTGGCGCTGCGCGCGCTGAAGCCCGCCCGGGTGCGCGGCGACCGCGGCCCGCGCGAGTGGCTGACCGCGCTGCTGCACAGCCGCTACCTGAAGTTCGTCGCGCATCCCGGGATCGCGACGGCCATCTTCGTGGTGAGCACGTTCGCGCTGTACTTCACGCCGCTGTTCGAGGCGGCGATGCGCAACCACCTCGGCCACATCGCGATGATGGTGCACTTCCTCGCGGCCGGGTCGCTGTTCTTCTGGGTGCTGCTCGGCGTCGACCCGGCGCCGAAGAAGCTGCCCTACCCGGGGCGGCTCCTCCTGCTGTTCATCACGATGCCGTTCCACGCCTTCTTCGGCATCGCCCTGATGAGCATGAGCCAGGCGCTCGCGCGCGGGTGGTACGGGGCCGTCGACCCGCCGTGGGGCACGACGACGCTGCACGACCAGCACACCGGCGGCGCGATCGCGTGGGCGTTCGGGGAGATCCCGACGTTCATCGTCCTCATCGTGATGGCGTTCCAGTGGTACGCCGACGACCAGCGCCAGGCCCGCCGCATGGACCGCAGGGCCGACCGCGCCGCCCGGCCCGGCGGGCGCTCCGAGGACGACGAGCTGGCCGCCTACAACGCCCGCCTGGCGAAGCTCGCCGAGATGGACAAGGCCGCGGCCGAGGAGAAGGGCAAGGCCTAGGACCGCACTCCCTCTCGCGGGGGAGGGCCTCCGGGGCGGCGTCTGCCAGGATCGTGGTGTGGTTCGCGTGCTCCGGCCGCTGATCGAGCGGAAGACCTGGCAGCGCTGGGCCCACCTCGTGGTGGGCGGCGCGCTGCTGATGCCGTACTGGTTCCTGGCGATGGGCGTCACGCCGCTGCTGCCGGTCGGCGGCGCCGTGCTGCTCGTGCTCATGCTGGTCGTGCTGCCGGGGGCGGCGGTGTTCGTCACCGGGCTCGTCCCGACGGTCCGGCTGCTGGAGGGCTCGCTCGCCGCGGAGCTGCTCAAGGGCCCCGCCGAGTCGCTCGTCCCCGGCGCGGCGCACTCGTGGGAGAGCCGCACCCGGGCCGCCGCGTGGTTCACCCTGCACCTCGGCGCGGGCGTCGTGGTCAGCGGGCTCAGCCTCGCGGTCCCGCCGCTCGCGTTCGTGATGCTCCTCGCGCCGCTGGTGACGTGGGACGAGCGGTTCCTGGAGGTCTGGGGGTGGCACGGCACCTGGCACCAGTGGCCGGCGCCCCTGATCGGGGCCGCGTCGCTGGCCGCGCTGCTCGCGGTGATCGTCGGCGCGGGCGCGCTGCTGTCCCGGCTGGCGCCGCGGTTCCTCGGCCCGTCCGCCGCCGAGCGGCTCGCCGCCGCGGAGGCCAGGGCGGTCAAGCTGGCCGAGCGCAACCGGCTGGCGCGGGAGCTGCACGACTCGGTGGGGCACGCGCTCAGCGTGGTGACGCTGCAGGCGGGGGCGGCCGGGCGGGTCCTCGACAGCGACCCGGGGTTCGCGCGCGAGGCGCTCGGCGCGATCGAGGAGTCGGCCCGCGCCGCGCTGGAGGACCTCGACCACGTGCTGGGGCTGCTGCGGGAGGACGCGTCGCGCCCCGCCCCGCAGGCCACGCTGCGGGACCTCGGGCGCCTGCTGGAGCAGACCCGCATCGCGGGCGTGGAACTCGACGCGGAGGTGGGGCTCGAAGTGGAGCAGGTGCCGGCGGCGGTGTCGCGGGAGGCGTACCGGATCGTCCAGGAGGGGCTGACGAACGCGCTGCGGCACGCCGGGAGGGTCCCGGTGCGGCTGCGGCTCGGCATCGCGGGGGAGAGACTGGAGATGGAGATGAGCAACCCGCTCGGCGCGCACCGCGGCGACGGCGCCGGGCACGGCGGCGGCCGCGGCCTCGCCGGGGTGCGCGAGCGCGTCACCGTGCTGCGCGGCGACATGACCGCCGGGGCCGACGGCGACGCCTGGCGGTTCCGCGTCTCGCTGCCGCTGAGGTCCGGGACATGACGGTCAAGGTTCTGCTGGTCGACGACGAGCGGCTGATCCGGGCGGGGCTCGCCGCCATCATCGACGCCGAGGACGACCTGGCCGTGGTCGGCGAGGCGTCCGACGGGGCCGAGGTGCCCGGCGCGGTGGGGCGGCTGCGCCCCGACGTGGTCCTCATGGACGTGCGGATGCCGCGGCTCGACGGGATCCAGGCGACCCGCCGCATCCTCGGGACCATGGCGGACCCGCCGCGGATCATCGTCGTCACGACCTTCGAGAACGACGAGTACGTCTACGACGCGCTCAAGGCGGGCGCGCACGGCTTCCTGCTCAAGCGGGCGCGGCCGGAGGAGATCCTGCAGGCGATCCGGATGGTCGCGCACGGCGACAGCCTGCTGTTCCCGGCGGCGATCCGGGAGCTGGCCGCGCGGCACGGCCCGTCCGGCGGCGCCGGGGCGCGCTGGCACGGGCAGCTCACCGAGCGGGAGGGCGACGTGCTGCGGCTGATGGCCAAGGGCCGCTCGAACGCCGAGATCGCGCAGGACCTGTTCGTCAGCCCGCAGACGGTGAAGACGCACGTCGGCAACATCCTCGCCAAGCTGCAGGCGCGCGACCGCACCCAGGCCGTGATCCTCGCCTACGAGACGTCCTTCATCACCCCCGGCTGAGGGCGCGCTTACACCTGGTTTACCTGCCAGTAGCTACAAAAGAGACAAGAAGGAACAAGGCTGACCGATCGGGGGATCATGGACGCCGTTACCCTGTCCGAGCTGCGCAAACCGCGCGGCTACCCGGCGGTGTCGGTGCTGATGCCGACGCACCGGTCCGTCCCGGACAACCGGCAGGACCCGATCCGGCTGCGCAACCTGCTGGCCGAGGTGCGGCGCCGGCTGCACGACGACACGCGGGTCGCGCCCGGCGCCGCCGACCAGGTCGTCCGCGGCCTGGAGCGCGCCGCGCAGGAGATCGACCTGCGGCACGCCTCCGACGGGCTGGTGCTGTTCGCCGCGCCGGACGGCGAGCACCACGCGTTCACCATCGGCCAGCCCGTGGACGAGCGGGTCGTCGTGGACACCGGGTTCGCGACCCGCGACCTCGTCGCCGCCTACACCCGCACCCCCCGGTACTGGCTGCTGTCGCTGTCGGACCAGCGGACCCGGCTGTGGGACGGGCACGGCGACGAGCTGACCCAGTACGTCGGCGGCGGGTTCCCGATGGCGCCGGAGCCGGTCGACGAGGCCGGCGCCGGGCGGCAGGCGCGGCGCGCCGCGCAGGGCGGCGACGGCGAGCGGCAGCGGCAGGCCATGCGGGACGCCGCGGCCGCCGTCGAGCGCGTCCTCGCCCGCGACCGCAGACCGCTGCTCGTCGCCGGCGTCACCCGGCACCAGGCGTTCTTCGACGAGGTGGCCGGGCCGCACATCACCGTGGCGGGCCGCGTCGACGGCAGCTTCGAGGGCGCCCCCGCCGGCCGGCTCGCCGAGGCGGCCCGCCCGGCGCTCGCCGCCTACGAGGACCTCCGCGAGGTCGGCGTGCTGGCCGAGCTGGAGGCCGCGCGCAGCCTCCAGCGGTACGCGGGCGGCCTGTGCGAGGTCGCGCCCCTGGTCGAGGCGGGCCGCGGCGAGCACCTGGTCGTGGAGCGCGGCTACTACGCGCCCGCGGTGAAGTCGCGCGGCGGGCTCGTCCCGGTGGACGGCATGCCCGGCGTCCTCAAGGGCGCGGACGTCGTCGACGACGCCGTCGACGACGTCATCGAGACGGCGCTGGAGTACGGCGGCGAGGTCACCTTCGTCTCCGACGGCTTCCTGGTCGACCACGCCCGCATCGCCCTGGTCACGCGCTACTGACCGGGGGTCACCCGCTACCGCCCGTTCCGCAGCCCGGGTCGTGCCAGGCCGCCCAGCCGGGACGCGCGTGCACCCGCCAGCCCGCCGGGTGGGCGGGCCACGACGACTCCGGAGACGTCCCGTCCGGTACCGGCACCACGACCGTGCACACGCCCGGTGCGGGCGGGCGGCCGTCGCGGATGTCGATCCGGCCGATCTGCGTCCACCACACGGGGTACATCAGCTTGGTCCGGGCCACCCAGCCGAGCGAAGCGTCCGCGACGACCCCGCCGGCCGCCGGGCCGGGCAGCGGGGGCGCCGGCCGGACGCGCCCGTTGGACGGCCCCATCGCGAACACCATCGCGGCCAGGTTGACCGCGGCCAGGGCGACGGCGGCGAGCGGCGCCCGGCCCGCCCGGGAGAAGATCAGCAGCACGCCGAGCAGAGCGGCCGCGGCGAGCGCGGCCTCCGGCAGGTGCAGTGCGGTGCGGTCCCAGGTCAGGAACATGATCTCGGGGAAGTCGAACCGGATGAACAGGTGGGTGCGCAGCCGGTCGCCCGCATAGGCGGTCACCCAGAGCCCGGTCCCCGCCAGGAGGAGGACGGACGACGCCGCCGCCCCGAGCGCCGTCCGCGCGCCCGCGCGGAGGAGGACCGCGGCGCCGGTGTGCCGCCGCATCCGCCGCGAGGACTCGCTGCCGGTGATCCTGCTCACCGCGCGCGGCGACGACCTCGACATCGTCCTCGGCCTGGAGGCGGGCGCCGACGACTACGTCGTGAAGCCCGTCGAGCCCCGCGTGCTGGACGCCCGCATCCGCGCCGTGCTGCGCCGCGCCGACCAGACCCGCACCGACCGCACCGTCCACCCGGGTGCTGCTGGTCGCCGACGCGCTCGCGCTGGCGGCGGCGCTGCTGCTCGCCCTGCTGACCACCCGCGGTGTGCTGCGGCCGGTGCGCCGCCTCGCCGCGGCCGCCGGCGCCCTCGGCGCGGGCGAGCTCGGCACCCGGGTCCGGGTGCGCGGCCGGGACGAGCCGGCCGACCTCGCCCGCACGTTCAACCGCACCGCGGCGGTCCTGGAGCGGACGGTCACCGAGCTGCGCGCGATGGAGGCCGCCTCGCGCCGGTTCGTCGCCGATGTCTCGCATGAGCTGCGCACCCCGCTCACCTCGATGATCGCGATGACCGGTGTGCTGGCCGAGGAGGAGGCCGACCGGCCGGACGGCGGCGCCGCGCGGCTCATCGCGGCGGAGACGCGGCGGCTCGGGCGGCCGATCGAGAACCTGATCGAGATCAGCCGGTTCGACGCGGGCGCCGCCGCGCTCGTCCTCGACGACGTCGACCTCGCGGACGCGATCACCGGCACGCTGGCGGCGCGCGGCCTGGCGGACGGGGTCGCGGTGGAGGGGCCGCGCGACCTTCCCGTCCGGTGCGACCCGCGCCGGCTCGACGTCATCGTGGCGAACCTCGTCGGCAACGCGGTGCGGCACGGCGGCCCGCCCGTCACGCTGCGCTTCGGCGCGGCGTCCCGGGCGGGCGCGCCGGGCGTGGAGATCACCGTCGCCGACCGCGGGCCGGGCGTGCCGGAGGAGCTGCTCGGCGCGGTCTTCGACCGGTTCGTCAAGGGGGAGGCGGCCCGGTCCCGCAGCGACGGCAGCGGGCTCGGGCTGTCGATCGCCAGGGAGAACGCCGTCCTGCACGGCGGGACACTGGAGGCGGCCAACGACCCGGACGGGGGAGCGGTGTTCACCCTGTGGCCGCCCGCCCGGCCGGCCGGGGCGGAGGACGCCGATGGGTAGGCGCCGGGCCGGGGCCGCCGCGGCGGCGTTCGCGGTCGCGTCCGTGCTCGCGGTCGCGGGCTGCGGTGTGCGGCCGACCGGCATCCTCAGCGCGGGCGGCGGCCCGGTCGCGCACGGCCAGGCGTCCACCATGACGCTCTATCTGGTGCGCGGGAAGCGGTTGGCTGGGGTCACTCGTCCCGGGCTGGCCGGCCACCCGTATCTGCCGCTGACCCAGCTCAAGAAGACGGTCACCGCGGAGGAGCGCCGGAAGGGCCTGCACACCGAGGTCGACGACCCCTTCGGCTTCTCGATGGTGGCGCCCGGAACCATCGCCCTGGCGGTACCGGGTCTCCGGTTCGCCGGCGGCCGGGTCGTACTGGGACGCGGGTGGTCCCGCACGGAGCTGGCGCAGCTGGTCTGCACCGCGGAGGCCATGCCCGGCGTGTCCACCGTCCAGGTCTCGTCCTGGTCCGGGGAGGGGGAGGCGCACACGATGCGCTGCGACCGGTTCTCCGACCTGCTCGAATGATCAGTTCCGGGTCAGCCACTGGGCGGTGGCGTCGCCGAGGGCGGAGCGGACGGCGAGGACCGCGATGCCGAGGGTGAGGACGGGCATCACCACCCAGCGCTCCACCTTGCCGTCCGTCTTCGGGATGACCGGGACGTCGACCCGCCAGGGCAGCGGCCAGAACACCGGGCAGCCGCGCGGGGTCAGGCAGTCGCCGGCGACGTGCGCCAGGCAGCCGAGCGTGACCGCGAACCCGACGAAGCTCATATCGATCTTGTGCATGAGCCAGACGGCGACGAGGGCGAGCGCGCAGTCCGCGAGCGCCGACTGGGGCTCGCGGCCCTCGAAGTCGAGGCCGATGCCGCGCAGCCCGAGGCCGACGATCATGAAGAGGCAGGCCCACCAGGCGTAGACGTAGTGGGTGGCGAGGAAGTCCATCGCCCAGCCGATGGCGACCGCGAACAGGATCGAGTGGGTCGCCTGCCGGTGCCCGCCGGAGAGCTTCCCGATCCACTTGCACATGTGGTGGGTGATCGGGCCGAACGTGTTGGCGATGCGGCCGTTGTGGTGGTCGACGTCCGGCAGGATCGCCGCGCCCGCGCACACCACGGCGCCCGCGGCGACCTGCTCGACCGACAGGGCCACCGCGTGGTCGCCGAGCAGCGGCTCGTAACCCAGCACCGGGACGGCGGCCAGCCACGCCAGCGCGCCGCTCAGGGCGTGCGTCTTGCCCATCATGTGCCGTTCCCCCGCCTTTCAGAGCGTCCGCCGCCCGTATTCAGGGCGGGACTCTAACCCGTGCCTGATCGGTTTCCGCGGCGACGCGCCGAAGCGGGTGCTACGTCCTTTTGATGCGGGGAACGGCGGCCCGGTTCCGGGGTGTCAGCCGTGCGCCTCGCGCGCGGTGATGACGGCCCCGACGTTCGCCTCCGCCCAGTCGGCGACGGCCTTGATCGGCTTGCGCAGCGACAGGCCGAGCGGGGTGAGGGCGTACTCGACGCGGGGCGGCACCTCGGCGTAGACCGTCCGGACGAGGAGCCCGTCGCGCTCCATCGTGCGGAGCGTCTGCGTGAGGACCTTGGGGGTGACCCCGCCGATCATGTCGCGCAGCTGGGTGAACCGGCGGGGCCCGTCGGTCAGGCTCAGCACGACGAGCACCGACCACTTGTCGCCGATGCGGTCGAGGATCAGCCGGGTCGGGCAGTTCGGATCGAAGGCGTCGCCCTTCATAGTTTCCAGAGGGTATCAAGCGCACGTTGAAGTAACCAGTATCTCGTGGATACTGTCCATGTCCGACGATGTCCGATGAGGTCTGAGGAGGTCATATGAAGATCCTGCTGATCGGTGCGACGGGGATGATCGGGAGCCGGATCGCGGCCGAGGCGCGCCGCCGCGGCCACGAGGTCACCGGCGTCACCCGCAGCGGCGCCGAGGGGACGGCCCGGGCCGAGGCGAGCGACGCCGCGGCGGTCGCCGCGCTGGCCGCGGGGCACGACGCCGCCGTGCTGTCGGTCCCGCCGCCCCGCGACGGGTCGGAGACGACCGGGCCGCTGCTCGCCATCACGCGCGGGGTCCTCGACGGGCTGCGCGAGGCCGGCGTCCGGCGCCTGATCGTCGTGGGCGGTGCGGGGAGCCTGGAGGTCGCGCCCGGCGTCCGGCTGGTGGACACCCCCGAGTTCCCGGAGATCTACAAGAACGAGGCGCTCGCGGCGGCCGAGCAGCTCGGCGTCATCCGGGCCGAGGCCGGCGACCTGGACTGGACCTTCATCTCGCCCGCCGCGGTCATCCAGCCGGGGGAGCGCACCGGCGTCTTCCGGCTCGGCGGCGACCAGTTGCTCACCGACGGGGAGGGCAACAGCACCATCAGCGCCGAGGACTACGCCGTCGCCCTGGTGGACGAGCTGGAGAAGGGCAACGCCGTCCAGCGCAGGATCACCGTGGCGTACTAGG
>NZ_JBIQHY010000022.1:0-77500 GCF_044508335.1 Actinomadura sp. | reverse complement strand
GTCCTCCAGGGTCTTCAGCTCGGCGCTCAGCCGGTCCAGGATCGGCGCGAGGCTGCGCAGTTCCGCGAGGTGGACGCGGGTCAGCTCGGCCAGGATGCGATCGGCCGCGACGGTGAGCCGGATCCGCATCATGCGGTTGTCGTCGCGGTCGCGCTCGCGGGTGACGAGGCCCGCGTTCTCGGCCCGGTTGATCAGTTCCACGGTGCTGTGGTGGCGCAGCAGCAGGTATTCGGCGAGCTCGCCGACCGTGGGCGGCCGCGCGGCGCCGTGGCCCTTGACCGCGAGGAGCAGCTGGTGCTGGGCCGGCGTCAGCCCGGCCGCGCGCACCGCCACCTCGCTCCAGCGGAGGAAGCGGCGCAGTCCGGTGCGGAACGCGAGCAGAGCCGTGAACTCCTCCTGGCTGAGCTCCTGCACGCGCACCTCGTCCATGGGATGAAAGCCCTGTTCCGTAATGCCCCGATGCTACTTCACCGGCCGTATCCGGGCAGGTGGAAGCGGGGGCGGCCCGCCGTGGACAAACATATCGTGCCACGATACATTGGGCGGGGCGAGTGAGATGGGGTGAGACCACGATGCGACCGGCGACTTCGGTGCTGCACGTCTATCAGACGGACGACTGCGACATCGTGACTTTTCCCGCTGAGGTCGATCTCCTCAACGACCAGAAGATCCGCACGCAGCTGCTCTGGCTGCTCGACTCGAGCCCGCGGGGCCTGATCCTCGACCTGTCGAAGACGCGGTTCTGCGCCGCGTGCGGGGTGGACGCCATCTTCCGGGCCTGCATCCGGGCGAGAGCGCTCGGCATCCGCGTCGGCCTGCTCTCCCCGCCCAGCGGGCCGGTGAACCGCATCATCCAGATCACGGGGCTGAACCGCACGATCCCCACGACCTCCGACCGGGCGGAGGCCCTCGCCGCGCTGCACCGGGCGCGTGACGACTTCCCCGCGGCGAATACGTTCCCCGCGGCGGATACGACGGACTGCGGGGAGAGCCGGCCGGATTCGCTGCGGGACGAGGAGACCCGGCCGGCTCCCGCCGCGGTCATGCGGTCGCGTCGTCGAGGATGAGGTGCAGCTTCTCGGCGCGCCCGCTGCTGATGGCGCCCTCGCGGGTGCGGGTCGCGATCTTGTGCTGGAGGTAGGCGACGTCGGCGCGGCGGCGGTCCAGCGGCGACCACTGCCGGTCGAGCATGCCCTCGATCACGTTCGTGAGGTCGAGGCCCACGTCGTCGCGGACGTCGCCGGCGGCGACGCCCTGGTACACCGAGGAGCGCAGCCGCAGCAGCGCGTCGTGGATGCGGCTCCCGGGCGGGGCCGAGGTCTCCGGCGGCTCGGGGTAGGACGGATCCCCGTCCGGCGGCTCCGGCGCGGCGGTCGGGGGCGGGGACGCCGCCTGCAGCGGGAGCAGGGGGCCGGGGGAGCGGTCCCGGCTGGACAGGTTGTCGCCGATCCCGGCGACGAGGGTGGCCGCGGCGATGATCGTCGCGGCCACGCCGGCGAGCGCGAGCCAGGGGATCCGGAAGCCGTACCGGGACTGGCGGAGCTCCTCGCGCCGCCACTGCCCGGGATCCCGTTCGGCGGTCATGCCTGGATCGTCGCGAGGACGCGGTTGAGCTCGTCCGCGAGGGCGGGCGTGAGGGCGCGCTCCCGCCGCCGCGTGTCGATCTTGTCGTGCAGGAGGGCGATCCGGCGGCCGACGTCGACGTTCCGGTCGGAGCCGAGGTCGTTCTCCAGGTTGTTGATCACGTTGGTGAGGTCGAGGGCGACGTCGGAGCGGATCTCGCCGGAGGCGTAGCCGCGGCTGACGATCGGGCGCAGTCGGCCGAGCGCGCCCCGCACCCGCGTCCCGGCCGGCTCGGCGGCGGGCGGCGCGTCCGCCGCGCCGGTCCGGGGCGGCGGCGCCGGGAGGGCCCCGGTCCGGCCGGGCGCCGGCGGCACGGTGACCGGCGCGCGCGGCGACGAGACGAGGATCGCGGCGGCGGCCGTGGCCGGGATCGCGATGACGAGCGCCGCCACGGCGCGGCGGTCCGGGCGGGTGCGCCCCCGGCGCCGCGCCGGCGGCGGGCGCAGCGTCTTCGTCGGCTGCGGCGGGGCGGGGCCGGCCGCCGCGGGGCGCGCGCCGAAGACCGGGCGCGGCGGCTCGTCCTCGCCGGCCAGCAGGTCGGCGATCTGCCGCGCGGACGGCGGCTCCTGGCTCAGGCAGCGGGCGACCAGCGCCGACAGGTCCCGGGACGCTCCGGGCGTGCCGCACGCGGAGATCAGGGCGCCGAGCGCGCGGACGTCGGCCGCCTCGCTCTCGGCTGCCGGCGCCCGCGCGACGCCGGCGCCGTGCCCGGCGGACCCGCGGGCGCTGCGGACGACCCCGCCGATGCCGGTGTCGACCAGCCTGACCTCGTCGCGCAGCAGCAGGACCTTGCCGGGCCGCAGGTCGCCGTGCGTCACGCCGGCCGCGTGGGCGGCGGCCAGGGCCGCGGCGACCTGGCCGCACACGTCGGCGGTCTCGTAGGCGGTGAGCGGGCCGAGGCGGAGCCGGTCCGCGAGGGTCGTGCCGTCCAGGAACTCGGTCACCGCGTAGGACGCGAGCCGGCCGGACGCGTCCCGGGTCCGGTCGCTGTCGAAGATCGTCTCCAGTGCGGGGTGGGACAGGCCGGCGGCGCGGTTGACGCCCTCCTGGAAGGCGGGGTGCAGACCGGCGTGCGCGGGCGACAGCAGCTTCACCGCGACGGGCCGGTCGAGGAGCTCGTCGCGGGCCCGCCAGACCTCCATCGTCCCGCCGTCGTCGAGGCGCTCCACGAGCCGGTAGCGCTCCGTCAGCCGCAAGCCCGATTCCACTGGACGTCACCCTCGCCGTCTCCGGTGCCGGGCGTGGTCCCCGGCGCGTCAGGGAATACGCGCGGGCGCGTGCGCCGGGTTCGACCGGGCGGCCGCGGCGGGCACCCGCGATTGGATCATGAAACGCCCGTCTTGATATTGAGATTCCAAGGTCCAACTGAAAAGATCTGAACCTCATGACCCCCGATGCCGGGCTGGGGTGACCATGACCGAAGCCTCCCTCGTCGTGCCTGTCGTGCTCCTGGTCTTGGCGATGGTCCCGGGGCTGCACTTCGACCTGGTGCGCGGCCGCCGCGAGCGGTCCGGGAACGCGCCGCCGCGGTTCTCCCGGGTGGTCGTCGCCGGCACGCTGCTCACGACCGCCACGCTTATCGTCCTCGGGCTGCTGGGCCGCGGCTCGGTGCTGGACCTGCGGCGGCTGCTGGACGGGGACGCCGGCTCGCCGCTCGTGGCGGCCTGGTCGGCGGCGTGCTTCATCGCGCTGTCGCTCACCCTGTCGTCGCTCGCCGCCGCGGCGCTGACCCGGCTGGAGAACCGGCCGCCGGCCCCGTTCCCCGCCCGCCCGGCCGCCGCGCGCGCCGACTACGCCGACCGCGACGTCGAACTGGAGGTCACGCTGAACAGCGGCGAGACGTTCCGCGGGCTGCTCGGCGACGAGGCGGCGGCGCGCGGGCACGATCTGCCCTTCATCACCCTGTGCGGCCCGATCTTCCAGCTGGACGGGCACGGGAAGCCGCTGCCGCTGGACGCCCTGCACTGGGAGCGGATGGTCGTCCCGACGCGGGCGGTCGCGAGCGTGCTGGTGCGGCCGGTGGAGGAGCAGCCGCCGCGGACGGCCCCGCTGCGCGGCGTCCCGTCCCGGCATTCGGCGCCGCGGATGCGGCTCACCGACCAGCTCAAGCTCCTCGTGGAGCAGTGCTACGAGTACCGCTTCGCACCGCGCCCGCTGGCCAAGCTGCTCCTGCTGCAGCTGGTGGTGATCGCGCTGGTCGGCGCGGTGACCAGCGCGATCACCTGATCATCACACGCGGTCCGCGGTCCGCTCGGCGCGCCACGCGGCGAGCCGCTCCCGCAGGAGCTCCTCGTAGCGGGCGACGTTCGCGGTCTTCACGTCCTCGTAGCCGCGGATCACGTCCGGCAGCTCCGCGATCTCGACGGCGAGGTCGTGCCGGGACGCGTCCAGGCCCGCCGCGAGCTCGTCCACCACGGCCAGGTAGTCGGCGACGAGGCGGCGCTCGGTGCGGCGCTGCGCGGTCGCGCCGAACGGGTCGAACGGGGTGCCGCGCAGCCGCCGCATGGCGCGCAGCGCGCGGAACGCGGGGCGGGCCGTCCGGCCGAGCGCGATCTTCTTGCCGAGCCCGGCGGCCCGCAGCAGCGGCGGGTGCAGCATGTACCGCACGGTGGAGCCCGGCCCGAACTGCTCCTCGACCCGCCGCGCGAGCTCGGGGTCGAGGTGGAGGCGGGCGACCTCGTACTCGTCCTTGTACGCCATCAGCTTGTGCAGGTTGCGCGCGACGGCGACCGCGAGCCGCTGCCCGTCCGCGCCCGCCTCCCGCTCGGCGCGGGCGACGCGCATGACCGCGTCCAGGTACCGCCGGGCGAGCCTGAGGTCCTGGTAGGCGGCGAGGTCGGGGACGCGGATCCGCAGCACGCGGGCCAGCTCGCCGTCCGCGCCGGACGCCTCGACCAGGCTCACCGCGGCCGGCGCGGTCGCGTCCAGCGGCCTGGGCGCGGCGGCGGCCGCGGCGGCGGGCGCGGCCGCCCAGTCCGGTTCGAGGACGAGCCGCCGCCCCGCCCGGAACGCCTGGACGTTCGCCGCCACCTGCACGCCGTTCAGCGCGAGCGCCTCCTCGATCGCCTTCGCCGACAGCGGCAGCAGCCCCGACTGGTAGGCGGCGCCGACCACGACGAAGTTGGCCGTGGTCGTGCTCCCGAACCACCGCTCGGCGAGCGCGAGGGCGTCGAGCGCGACGAGCCGGTCCCGGTCGGTCCGCTCGGCGATCCGCGCGACGAGGGACGCGCTCGGCGGCAGCGCCGCCGCCGTGTCGGTGATCATCTGCCCGGTGGGGACCTCGCTGGTCGACACGACCGCGGCGGTCCGGCCCGGCGCGCAGCGGCGCAGGTTCGCCTCCGACGTCCCGGCGAGCGAGTCGAACACCAGGTAGGCGTCGGCGCCGCCCGCGCCGACCATGCCCGGGCGGTCCCGGTCGGCGTCCCCGATCCGCAAGTGCGACACGACCGCGCCGGCCTTCTGGCTCAGCCCGGTCTGGTCGAGCGCGCGGGCGTGCCGGCCGTCGATCAGCGCGGCGGTTGCCAGGACCTGGTTGACGGTGACGACGCCGGTGCCGCCGATGCCGACGAGCAGCACGTCCGCCGCCTCGGGACGCGTCCCGGGCTCGTCCAGCTCACCGATCTCCGGCAGCGGCGGCCGCGTCTTCTTCTCGCCGGGGATCACGGTGAGGAACGAGGGGCAGTCGCCGTCCACGCACGAGTAGTCCTTGTTGCAGGACGTCTGGTTGATCTGCGTCTTGCGCCCGAACTCGGTCTCGACCGGTTCGACGCTGAGGCAGTTCGACTTCACGCCGCAGTCGCCGCAGCCCTCGCACACCGCCTCGTTGATCAGCACACGGGTCTGCGGGTCGGGTGCGAGGCCGCGCTTGCGCTTGCGCCGCGTCTCCGCCGCGCACGCCTGGTCGTACAGCAGCACGGTCACGCCGGGGACCTCGCGCAGCTCCCGCTGCACGGCGTCGAGGTCGTCGCGGTGCCGGACCCGGACGCCGGGCGCCCAGTCGGTCCCGCGCGGGTAGCGGGACGGGTCGTCCGCCACCACGACGATCTTCGCGACGCCCTCCGCGTGCAGCATCCGGGTGATCGCGGCCGGGTCCGAGCCGCCGTCGGCGTCCTGCCCGCCGGTCATCGCCACGGCCGCGTTGTAGAGGATCTTGAACGTGATGTTCGTCCCGGCGGCGACGGCCTGCCGGACGGCGAGGCTGCCCGAGTGGAAGAACGTCCCGTCGCCGAGGTTCTGGAACATGTGCCCGGTCTCGCTGAACGGCGCCGCGCCGACCCACATCGCGCCCTCGCCGCCCATCTGCGTCGTGCCGATGCTGCGGTCCTGGAACACCGTCATGACGTGGCAGCCGATGCCGCTCGCCGCGATCGACCCGTCCGGCACGACCGTCGACCGGTTGTGCGGGCAGCCGGAGCAGAAGTACGGGGTGCGCGCCGGCCCCAGCAGGTTGATCGCGGGCTTGCGCGGCCGCAGCACCGGGTCCCGCAGATCGACGTGCTCGTCGCCGAGCCGGTCGGCGAGGAACCGGGCCAGCGCCCCGGTGAGGCGGTCGGCGTCCAGGCCCCCGTCCGCCGGAACGAGGCCGGCCCCGTCGGGACCGTTCTTCCCGTACACGGCGGGACGCTCGGCGGCGTCGTAGAGGACGTCCCGGATCTGCGTCTCGATGAACGCGCGCTTCTCCTCCACCACCACGATCTCGCGGAGCCCGGACGCGAACTCGCGGATCCGGTCCCCGTCCAGCGGATGGATCAGGGCGAGCCGCAGCAGCCTGACGCCCCGCCGCGCCAGCGCCTCGTCGTCGAGCCCGAGCCGGTCGAGGGCCTCGCGCAGCTCAAGGTAGGTGCGCCCGGCCGCGACGAGACCGACGGCCGCGTCCGCGGCCCCCTCGATCCGGTCGAGCCCGTTCGCGGCGGCGTACGCCGCCGCCGCCCGCAGCCGGCCCTGCAGCACCTCCGCCTCGATGGCCGTCGTGCCCTTCAGGTCGACGCCGGGCTTGCGCGTCGGCTTCCACGGACGCCCCCGCCACGTGAAGTCCGGGATCACCGGATCGGGCACCGGCTCCGCCGCCACGATCTCGTGCGAGTCGGCGACGTCGGTCACGACCTTGAAGCCCGTCCAGGCCCCGCTGAACCGCGACATCTCGAACCCGTGCCGCCCGAGCCGCAGCACGTCCCCGACCGACGCGGGCACGAGCACCGGCATGAACGCCTCCGCGAGCGCGCCCTCCGTCGCGGACGGCAGCGTGGACGACTTCGCGGACGGGTCGTCGCCCACCACCGCGAGCACCCCGCCCCGCTCGGACGTGCCGAGCCAGTTGGCGTGCTTGAACGCGTCCAGCGACCGGTCGACGCCGGGCGCCTTGCCGTACCAGAGCCCGAACACGCCCTGGTAGCGCGGTCCCGGCAGGTGCTCGGCGAGCTGCGACCCGTAGACCGCCGTCGCCGCCAGCTCCTCGTTCACCCCGGGGATGAACCGGATGTCGTTGCCCTCCAGCAGCTCCGCGTCCCGCATCAGCTGCTGGTCGAGCCCGCCGAGCGGCGACCCCCGGTAGCCGGACACGAACCCGGCGGTCGTCCACCCGCGCCGGGCGTCCGCCCGCCGCTGGTCGAGCAGCAGCCGGACGAGCGCGTGGACCCCGCCGATCGCGATCCGGCCGCGTTCCAGCTCCAGCCTGTCCCGGAGCGGAGAGGAAGAAACGGTGGTGCTCATGCTTGCATTGAGCCCGCCTCACTGAGCGGTGTGCAAGATGATGGGGCGATACTTGAGCAGATTGCTCAAATCAGGACCCGCCCCACCTGCCGGAGCTGAGCATTGTGACCCGCACCACTCTCCTCGACCTGCAGATCCTGCGCCGCCTCGTGGAGCAGCCGCGCATCGGCATCACCGAGCTGGCCGCCAAGCTCGGCATCGCCCGCAACACCGCGCACGCGCGCGTGGAGCGGCTCGAACGCGAGGGCGTCATCGGCCACCGCGGCCGCGAGGTCGACCTGGGCGCGCTCGGCTTCGAACTGACCGCGCTGGTCACGCTGGAGGTCGCGCAGGGCCGCCTGCGCGAGGCCGCCGTGGCGCTGTCGGCGATCCCGCGCGTCCTCGAGGTCCTCGGCATCACAGGCCAGGGCGACCTCCTGGTCCGCGCCGTGGCCCCGAACGGCAAGCAGCTGCACGAGGTGATCGACTCGATCCTCGCCTGCCCCGGCGTCCGCCGCAGCACGACCTCGATCGTCCTTACCCACCAGGTCCCGTTCCGCATAGGCCCCCTCCTGGAGGACGAGGAGCGCCGGGCCCGGGCCGACCAGCGCAGAACCCCATGAACCACCGACCCGCCGAACGCGCTACTTCGAGGCGAGCGCCCGGCGGACTCCGGTCGCTATCTCCAGGTCTTCGCGGGCCTCGACCACCAGTGTCCGGACCGCGGCGCCCGGGGCCGTGATCTCGGTGTCGCCGTTCACCGCCTCGTTCCGACCGGGATCGATGGAAACACCGAGGTAGGCCAGATCTTCGGCCAGGCGCATCCGGACGGACGGATCGTTCTCCCCCACACCGCCCGTGAACACCAGCGCGCCGAGGCCGCCGAGGGACGCGGTCATCGCGGCGGCGCAGGCGCGGAGGCGGTGGTGGTAGACGTCGAGCGCGGCGAGGGCGCCGGCGTCGCGTCCGGCGGCCAGTTCGCGGATGCGGCGCATGTCGCCGGTGCCGGTGAGCCCCCGCAGACCGGAGTCGCGTTCGAGGGCCCGGTTGACGTCGCCGGGATCGAGCCCGTGCCTGATCAGCCACAGCGGGATGCCGGGGTCGATGCTGCCCGCCCGGGACGCCATGACCAGCCCTTCGAGCGGCGTGAAGCCCATCGTCGTGTCGATCGAGCGCCCATCGGCGACGGCGCAGAGGGACGCGCCGGAGCCCAGATGGCAGATGACCGTCCGGGACGAGGCCGCGCCGAGCAGCTCGCGCGCGCGGCGCGCGGCATAGGAGTAGGAGAGGCCGTGGAACCCGTAGCGCCGCAGGCCGAACCGCTCGCGCCACTCCGCGGGGAGCGCGTAGGTCGCGGCGGCCGCGGGCAGCGTCGAATGGAACGCGGTGTCGAAGCACGCCACGGCCGGGATGCCGGGCAGCGCCGACGTGATCTCCGACAGGGCCTGCAGCGAGGCGGGCTGGTGGAGCGGCGCCAGGTCGGCCAGCTCGTGCAGGCGCTTCGTGACGGCCGCGTCGATGCGCACCGGCTCGGTGAAGTCGGTGCCGCCGTGGACGAAGCGGATGCCGATCGCGTCGGGGCGCGGCATGCCGGCGGTCAGGGCGGCCATCTCGTGGCCGGCGCCCGAATCCTCCGCGACGACCCTGTCGCCGGGGTCGAGCAGGCTCACCTTCAGGCTGCTCGACCCGGGGTTGACCGTGAGGACGCGCATCAGTACGGCCACGTCCAGTCGCGCACCTCGGGGGCGTCCTCGCCGTACTCGCGCGTGTAGGCGCGCATGGCCAGCCGCTGGTCGGACATCCGCTGGCGGATGTGGGCGACGCGCCCCCCGAGGGACGGGACGCGGTCGATGACGTCCATCACCAGGTGGTACCGGTCCAGGTCGTTCAGCATGACCATGTCGAACGGCGTGGTGGTCGTCCCCTCCTCCTTGTAGCCGCGGACGTGCAGGTTGGCGTGCCCGGTGCGCCGGTACGTCATCCGGTGGATGAGGTACGGGTAGCCGTGGAACGCGAAGATGATCGGCTTGTCGGTGGTGAACAGCGCGTCGAAGTCGCGGTCGGCGAGACCGTTCGGGTGCTCGGTGGACGGCAGCAGCCGCATGAGGTCCACGACGTTCACGACCCGCACGCGCAGTTCGGGGAAGAGCCGCCGGAGCAGGTCGACGGCGGCGAGCGTCTCCAGGGTCGGGATGTCGCCCGCGCAGGCCAGCACGACGTCGGGGTCCCCGCCGCCCTCGGTGGACGCCCACTCCCAGATGCCGGCGCCGCGCGTGCAGTGCGCGATCGCGGCGTCCATCGGCAGCCAGTTCAACGCGGGCTGCTTCCCGGCGACGACCACGTTGATGTAGTCGCGGGAGCGCAGGCAGTGGTCGCCGACCGACAGCAGCGTGTTCGCGTCCGGCGGCAGGTACACCCTGATCAGTTCGGGCTTCTTGTTCAGGACGACGTCGAGGAACCCGGGGTCCTGGTGCGTGAAGCCGTTGTGGTCCTGCCGCCACACGTGCGACGACAGCAGGTAGTTCAGCGACGCGATGGGCCGCCGCCACGGCAGCCGCCGGGTCACCTTCAGCCATTTCGCGTGCTGGTTGAACATGGAGTCGACGATGTGGACGAACGCCTCGTAGCTGTTGAACACCCCGTGCCGCCCGGTGAGGAGGTAGCCCTCCAGCCAGCCCTGGCACAGGTGCTCGCTCAGCACCTCCATGACCTGCCCGGACGGCGCCTGGTGCTCGTCGGTCGGGAGGATCTCGCCGGCGAAGACCCGGTCGGTCGCCTGGAACACGTCCCCGAGCCGGTTGGACGCCGTCTCGTCCGGGCCCATGATGCGGAAGTCGTCCGGGTTGGCCCTCACGACGTCGCGCAGGAAGGAGCCCAGCCTCCGGGTGGGTTCGGTGACCGTCGTGCCCGGCTTGTCGACGGCCACGGCGTACTCCCGGAAGTCGGGCAGGACGAGCGGCTTCAGCAGCAGGCCGCCGTTCGCGTGCGGGTTGGCGCTCATCCGCCGCTCGCCCTCGGGCGCGAGGGCCCGCAGCGCCTCGGCGGGGCGCCCGTCCGCGTCGAACAGCTCCTCCGGGCGGTAGGAGCGCATCCACTCCTCGAGCTGCGCCAGGTGCCCGGGGTCGTCGCGGACGCCCGCGAGCGGCACCTGGTGGGACCGCCACGTGTTCTCCACCGGCAGCCCGTCGACCTCCTCCGGCCCCGTCCACCCCTTGGGAGACCGCAGGACGATCATCGGCCAGCGCCGCCGCTCGGACGTCCGCCCCGCCCGCGCGTCGCGCTGGATGCCGGCGATCTCGTCGAGTGCCAGGTCGAGCGCCGCGGCCATCTTCCGGTGCATGGACGCGGGCTCGTCCCCGCTCACCAGGAACGGCCGGTACCCGTACCCGTCGAGCAGCTGGACGAGCTCCTCCTCCGGGATCCGCGCCAGCACCGCCGGGTTCGCGATCTTGTACCCGTTGAGGTGCAGGATCGGCAGGACGGCGCCGTCCTTCACCGGGTCGAGGAACTTGTTGGAGTGCCAGCTCGCCGCGAGCGGCCCGGTCTCCGCCTCGCCGTCCCCGACGATGCACGCGACGACCAGGTCCGGGTTGTCGAACGCGGCCCCGAACGCGTGCGCGAGCGAGTACCCGAGCTCGCCGCCCTCGTGAATGGACCCCGGCGTCTCGGGCGCCACGTGGGACGGGACGCCGCCGGGGAACGAGAACTGGCGGAACAGCCGCCGCATGCCCTCGGCGTCCTGCGTCACCTCCGGGTACACCTCGCTGTAGGTGCCCTCCAGCCACGCGTTCGCGACCGCCGACGGCCCGCCGTGACCCGGCCCCATGATGTAGATCATGTCGAGGTCGCGCGCCTTGATGACCCGGTTCAGGTGCGCGTAGCAGAAGTTCAGGCCGGGCGAGGTGCCCCAGTGGCCGAGCAGCCGGGGCTTGATGTGCCGGGGCGTGAGCGGCTCGCGCAGCAGCGGGTTCGCGAGCAGGTAGATCTGCCCGACGGACAGGTAGTTCGCGGCCCTCCAGTACGCGTCGATCGCCCGCACCTCGTCGTCGGACATCACGGACTCGGTCATGGCACGTCCCTCCGCCGTCATCTCACCGGGAGATCACGTCCCCGTCATCGGCGCGATCAACCGTCACGGAGAGCCCATCACGGAGGGGACGGCGGGCAAAGGGCCGGAAGTCCCGGCGCCTCCGGTGCCGGGCGTCTCGGCGCCCGGCACCGGAGGCGCCGCGCTAACAGGGTGGACGTCGACCGGTTACAGAGGCGGTCTCCCGGCGCGGGCTCCGCCTCGCCCCCCAGCGAACCGGTGGGAGCGTCTCCACTGGGCGTGTTGAAGCCTGCCTCGTACTCGCGCGTAGGTTCACGGGTCCGGACGTGCAGTCGGCCAGCGGTAGCACGACTGCGACGAATGGCTCACGGAAAGCGATGATCTGACCACGGAACGCCACGAAACCGGACCATCGCAGACTGACGGAGCACCCGGCCCGTCCCGCGGTCCGCCCCGGTGTGCTAGTCAGTTCGGGACGGCCGATCACGTGGGAGGGCGGTATGGGCGGGTTCTTCGCCGGACGGACGCTGGCGGACCTCGGGCAGGCGCTGCGTTCCGGGAAGGAGACGGCGCAGGGGCTGGTCGAACGCGCCCTCGACTCGGTCGACCCGGAGCTCAACGCGTTCGTGACCCTCGACCCCGAGGGCGCCGGCGCCGCCGCCCGGTGGGCGGACCGGGAGCTGGCGTCCGGCATCGACCGGGGGCCGCTGCACGGCGTTCCCGTCGCGGTGAAGGACATCGTCGACGTCGCCGGGCTGCCGACCGGGATGGGCTCGGCGCACTTCGACGGCCACGTCGCCGCGGGCGACGCGGAGTGCGTGGCGATGCTCAGGAACGCCGGCGCCGTGATCGTCGGGAAGACGGGCACGCAGGAGTTCGCGTTCGGCGCCACCGGCGACGTGTCGGCGAGCGGCCCGGTCCGCAACCCGCACGACCGCGCGCGGATGCCGGGCGGCTCCAGCAGCGGCAGCGCCGCCGCGGTCGCCGCGGGCGCGGTCCCGCTCGCGATCGGCACCGACACCGGCGGGTCGGTGCGCATCCCGGCCGCGTTCTGCGGCGTCGCAGGGTTCAAGCCCGCGCACGGCGCGATCCCGGTCGGCGGCGTGTTCCCGCTGTCGCCGACGCTCGACCACGTGGGCGTCCTCGCCGGGTCCGCCGCCGACTGCCGGATCGCCTACCGGGCGCTGACCGGCCCGGAGCAGGCCGCCCCGTCGCCCGTGGACCCGGCACCGGGCGGGAGCGGCGACCCGCGCGGCCGCGTCGCCTGGATCGATCCGCCCGCCGCGGACCCCGAGGTGGTGCGGACCGTCCGGGCCCTGTTCCCGGACGCGCCCGCCGAGCCGCTCGACTTCGCCGGGCTGCGGGAGGTGTTCATCGCGATCGAGTTCAGCGAGGCGTACGACGTGCACGCCGAGCGGGTCGCCGACGCGCCCGAGCTGTACCAGCCGTCCCTGCTCGGACGGCTCCGGGAGGCGGGCCGCATGCCCGGCTGGCGCCTCGTCCGCGCGCTGCGCGAGCGGGAGCGGTACGTCCGGGAGGTCGCGGAGCTGCTGGACCGCTACGACTACCTGGCCATGCCGACCATGCCGATCACCGCGCCGGAGCTCGGCGCGACCGAGGTCGAGTTCGGGCCGCTGACCGCGCTGCTGGTCAGCCTCACCTCGCCGTGGAACGTGCTGGGGCTGCCCGCGCTGAGCGTCCCCGCCGGAACCGTCCGCGGCCTGCCGGTCGGCGCCCAGCTCATCACCCGGCGCGGCGCGGAGAGCGTCCTGTTCGACGCCGCCGCCGGGCTCGCCCGAAAGCCCGCCTAGCCGGCCGGCGGGCGCGGCCGCTCAGAGGTAGAGCCCGAAGAACTCCTCCGGGTGCTCCAGCAGCGGCGGAAGATCGTCGGCGGTGATGGTGATCAGTTCCTCCCGGGTGGGCGCCGCGGCCGGCTCGCCGCCGTGCTCCGCCCCGCCGTGCTTCGCCCCGTTCTGCCGCGCCTCACCGTGCTTCGTCCCGCCGTGCTCCTTCTGGGCGCTCCCGCCGTGCCGCTTCTGCGCGTTGACGGCGGCGGACGCGACCCGGTCGGCCTGGTTGGCGACGGCGACGTCCAGCATGTTGCGCATCAGCCGCCCGTTGCCGAAGGACGGTCCGCGCGGCGCCCGCCGCAGCATCGTCGCCAGCACCTCCTCGGTGCCGGGCGCCAGCTCGAACCCGTCCGCCTCGGCGAGCTGCCGGAAGACGGTGATCAGCTCCTCGTCGGTGTAGTCGGGGAAGTGGATCTGCTTGGGGAACCGCGAGTCCAGGCCGGGGTTGGCGGCGAGGAACTCCGCCATCTCCTGCTGGTACCCGGCGACGACCACGACGAGGTCGTCGCGGTGGTCCTCCATCAGCTTGACCAGCTCGGCGATCGCCTCGTGCCCGTAGTCGCCCTTCAGCGGCGACTGCGTCAGCGTGTACGCCTCGTCGATGAACAGCACGCCGCCGAGCGCCCGCTCGACCAGCCGGCGCGTGCGGGGCGCGGTCTGCCCGATGTACTCGCCGACGAGGTGGGCGCGGGACGCCTCCACGAGATGCCCGGACGACAGCACGCCCAGCCGCTTGTAGATGCGGCCGAGCAGCCGCGCCACCATCGTCTTGCCGGTCCCCGGGTTGCCGGTGAACACCATGTGCCGGGTCGGCGGGGTGATCTTCAGCCCGTTCTCGCTGCGCAGCCGCGCCGCGTGCGTCCCGGCGACGAGCAGCGCGATCTCGTGCTTGACCGTGTCGAGGCCGGTGAGCGCGTTCAGCTCCGCGAGCGGGTTCCCGGCGGCCCGCGAGATGTCGAGCGTGTCGGGGATGTCCTGTTTGCGGACGACGAGCTCGGCGTCCGGGTCGCCGCCGGACGCGGCCCGCTCCCGCACCGCCGCGACCACCTGGTCGGCGAGGTACGGCGCGAGCCGCGCGTTGCGGAGCGTCTGCATCGGCGGCGTCGCGGCCAGCAGCGCGCCCGCCGCCGCGACCGCCTGCCGGGTGCCGCGGGCGCCGCGCGCGGACAGCGCGCGGCGGAACAGCTCGGCGTGCCCCCGCTCGGTGAACGGCCGGGTCCGCGCGATCCGGAACAGCTGCGGCAGGACGGGGTTGATGTCCCGGATCCGCTCCTCCCCGCCGGTGTCGCACAGCGCCACCAGGTGCAGGTCGGGATGGACGGCGAGGAGCCGGTGCAGCTCGGCGGCGAGGGCCTCCCCGTTGCCGGGGTCGGTGACGATCCCGTCCAGGCCGTCGATGACGAGCAGCCGGTCGCCGGCGCAGTCGCGGGCGTCGGCGTGCAGCCGGGCGACGGCGTCCGGCAGCCGCTGCCCCGTGTACAGGTTGTCGGTGACCCAGTGCGGGTCGCGGCCGAGCGCGAGCGCCCTGCCCAGCTCCTGCGCGGCGTCGCGCTTGCCGGTGCCGTCCGGGCCCGCCAGCAGCAGCCGGACGGGTTCGGAGCCCGCGGTCACCTCGGCCAGCGCGGCGGTCACCTCCGGCTGCTCCACCAGGGTCGTCGCGATCTCCGCGCGGGCGGCGCGCCGCCCCTCGGCCGTACCGTCCGCCCCGTCCTCCGCGGGCGCCTTCCGCAGCGTCTCGGTCAGCGGGTTCACGACGCGGCGGCGCGGCGCGAACAGGCGGCGCAGGTCCGTCTGGAACTGGCCGACCGGGATCCACTCCGCCTTCGGGAACCACGGGTCGCCCGGCAGGCCCTGCACGATCGCGATGAACCGCATCGCCATGTCGAGCCAGCCCCGGCACGCGTCCGCCGCGCCGGCGACCAGCGCGCGGACCAGCCACGCCCGCGTCCGCTCCTGCCACGCGCCCGCCTTGAACCCGCGGCGCTCCGCGGGGAAGCGGTGCTGCAGCTCGGCGTACCGGTCCTCGCCGAGCGCGACCGCGAGCTCCGCCGGGACGTGGTCCATGCTGCCCTGCAGCAGCAGCTGGACCAGGTGCACCTCGACGGTCTCGTCACGCGGCGCGACGTCCGTCAGATGCTCGTAGGCCGCGAGGAGCCCGGCGCACACCCACTCCAGGTACCCGACCGGGCCGAGCAGCTCCGGCACCGCCGTGACGATGTCGTCGCCGGCGTGCGCGTGCCAGTGCTCGCGCAGCTCCGCCTTCGGCAGGCCGATCTCGCACTCGGGCGGGTCGTCGTAGAGGCGCAGCAGCGCTTTGCGGCGCTCCTCCAGCGGCTCGATGCCCTCCAGCACCGACAGGCAGTCGCGGGCCAGCTCGATCGCCAGGCCGCGGTCGGGCGCCTCGATCAGCCAGTCGACCGGCGGGCGCCACCGGCCGCCGGGCGCGTCCCACCGCGTCATCCGGGTGCTGAGCGGGCCCGGGTTGACCAGGTGCCCGTACAGCAGCCGCTCCGGCAGCTGCGACCACGACCCCGCCTTGATCGCGCCGCCGCCCGGCAGGAACGCCAGCATGCCGAAGATCTCCGCGGTGACGAGCGACGCCGGCAGCGTGAGCAGCTTGTGCTCGTCGGTGGTCAGCTCCGCGGCGCGCGGATCGGCCGCCAGCCCGTCGATCCGCGCCGAGATCTCCTCGAACAGGCCGTCCGGGACGCGCCATGGACCGTACGAGTAGACGTCGAGCACCGGCTCGTCGGTGAGCAGTAGCTCCAGATGCTCCGGCAGCCGCAAAGAACACTCCCCAAGAAGTCAAAACCGGGGTACAGCCTATGTATTCGAAGGGGGTGCCGCCCCGTCTCTCCCACGGATACGTGATATTGAATGTGACACGTTTTCGCGTTCGCCGCCCATCCCGTTCATGAGCCCCGTACATGAGGGGCGCCGTTCAGGAGCGGCGGAGGGATTCGACCGCCATCCGGGCCGCGGTGCCGATGACGGCGTCGGCCTGCGGCAGCACCGCCGCCGGCACCGGCGACCGGGTGAAGACCGCCACGGCGTACCGGGCGCCGTCGGGGTACTCGACCGCGCCGATCTCGTTGCGGATGGTCGGCAGCGTCCCCGTCTTGCCGCTGACGACGACGTCGTCGTAGGGGAAGCCGGACGACAGCCGGTGCGGCCACACCTGCAGGCCGAGCAGCCGCCGCATCGCCGCGCAGTGCTCCGGGGGCGCCGCCTCGTCCCGCCAGATCATGGACAGCAGCCGGGTCATGTCGCGGGCCGTGCTGCGGCTGGTGCGGGACGGGTCGAGGGCCCGCAGCCGGCCGAGGACGCCGGGCTCGTCCAGCTTCGCCCACACCTCCGCGAACGTGGCCGCGCCGGCGTCCGCGAGCAGCGACTCGTGCAGCTCGCGGCCGTTGACCTCGACCACCGTGTCCCGCAGCCCGAGCGCCGCGGCCGCGGCGTTGACCGCGTCCCGGCCGACCCGGTCCAGGACGGCGTCGGCGGCGGCGTTGTCGCTCACGGTGATCATCAGGCAGGTGAGGTCGCGCAGCGACATGCGCACCTCGTCCAGCAGCGCGGACACCCCGGTCGGCCCCGCGGTGCGGTCCCCTGGCCGCAGCACGACCTGCTCGGCCGGGTCGAGCAGCCCGTCGGCGGCCTGCCGGTGGAACGCCACCAGCAGCGGCACCTTGAACACCGACGCGATCACGACCGGCTCGTCGGCGCCGACGGCGACCTCCCGCCCGGTGTCCATGTCGACGGCGTGCAGGAACCCGGTCACCCCGGCGCCCCGGAACTCCGCCTCGATCCCCATCACCGCGTCGCTCATGCGCCGTCCCGGTTCGCGTCCCTCATGCGTGTCTCTTTTGGGGGGACGACCCCCCGAGCCCCCCGGTTCGCTCCGCTCATGCGTGTCTCTTTTGGGGGGACGACCCCCCAAACCCCCCGGTTCGCTCCGCTCATGCCAGGAATCCCGAGGACGGGCGCGGGACGACCCGGCGCGCGGGGGCGGCGTCCAGCGGCGCCATGCCGGCCTCGCGGCGCAGCACGGCGGTCGCGACGGAGGTGAAGTCGGCGATCGCGCGGGCGTGCTCGGGGTCCCGGGTCCGCCGCCACGCGCACGACGTCCGCCAGGCCAGCGGCTCGCCCACCAGCGGCCGCCACGTCACGCCGGGAGCGTCGTCGGTGCGCGGCGCCAGCGCCACCGCCGTCCCCGCGAGAACGAGGCCGAGCGCGAACTGTGGGTGCCGCGCCTCGTGGACGGCGGCGGGCGCGTACCCGTGCCGGCGGCAGCCCGCGAGCAGCTCGTCGTGCGCGCCGGGTGCCTCCTCGCGCGGCGGCACGACGAGGTCGCGGCCGCCGAGGTCGGCGAGATGCACCTCGGGGGCCGCGGCGAGGTCCGCGCCGGCGGGCAGCAGCACGCCGAGCGGCTGGCCGAGGAGCGGGCCGAGCTCCAGGCCGCGGGAGTCGCACGGGTGCCGCACCACCCCGGCGTCCAGCGCCCCGTCGGCGAGCGCGCGGACCTGCTCGGCCGTGCCCGTCTCGCGCAGGTCGAGCCGCAGGTCGGGGCGGTGCGCCCGGAACGCCGCGATCAGCGCGGCGACGACCCGGCCGCCGAGGTCGCTGGGCAGGCCCGCGCGCACCGTGCCGACCTCGCCGAGCCTGGCCCGCTCGGCGACGGAGTAGATGCGGTCCACGCGGGCGAGGACGTCCCGGGCCTCGTCCAGCAGCAGCCGGCCCGGCGCGGTCAGCTCCACCTTCCGGCTTGACCGGTCGAACAGCCGCACCCCGAGCTCCCGCTCCAGCCGCTGGATCCGCTGGCTGAGCGGCGGCTGGGCCATGCCGAGCCGCTCCGCCGCGTGCCCGAAGTGGAGTTCTTCTGCGACCACGACGAAGCACCGCAGGTGCCCGACCAGGTTCACGAGCAGCGAGGATATCAATATCGATATCTTTGTGACATTGATAGCAATCTTGGACTTTCCGGGCGGCGCCTGATGTTCTTGTGCCTCCATATCAGGGGGAAGGGAGATCGACGATGCGCCGATCCCGTGTGCTCGCCGCCGCCGCGATCGCGGTGGCGGTGCTCGTCGCCGGAGCGGGGACGGTGTGGTTCCTGCGCCGCGGAGAGGACCCGGAGGACGCCGCGCAGCGGTTCCTCGCGGCCTGGAGCGGCGGCGACCTCGCCGCGATGAAGGCGCTCACCGACCGACCGCCCGCCGACTTCGAGCAGCGGTTCACCCGCATGCGGGAGGACCTCGGCGTCACCGCCCAGCGCTACACCGTCGCCTCGGTGGGCAAGCCCGACGGGGGCAGGGCGGGCGGCTCCTACAGCGCGGAGCTGACGCTCGCCGGCGATCGGAAGTGGACCTACGAGGGGTCGCTGCCGCTCGTCGAGCGGGACGGCGAGTGGCTCGTCCGCTGGTCGCCGGAGGTGATCTTCCCGACCCTGCGGGAGGGGCAGCGGCTGCGCGCGGCCCGCGCCTGGCCCGGCCGCGCCGCCGTCCTCGCCGCGGACGGCAGCGATCTGGGCGCTTCGCCGTCCGGGTCCGCGCGGCAGCTCGCCGGGACCGTCGCCCCGGCGTCCGCCGAGGTGGCGAAGAAGCTCGGCGCCCCCTACCGCAAGGGCGACCTGGCGGGCGCGGACGGGCTGCAGAAGCAGTACGAGCGCCGCCTCGCCGGCACGCCCGCCCTCACCGTCCAGATCGTGGACGCCGACGACAACCCGGTGAAGACGCTGAAGCGGTTCGGCGGCACCGACGGGCAGCCGCTGAAGACCACGATCGACCCGAGGGCGCAGGCCGCCGCGGGCAGGGCCCTCGGCGACGTGGACAAGCCCGCCTCGATGGTGGCGCTGCGCCCGTCCACCGGCGAGATCCTCGCGGTGGCGAACAAGCCCGGCGGCTACAACCGGGCGCTGATGGGCCAGTACCCGCCCGGCTCCACCTTCAAGGTCGTCACCGCCGCCGCGCTCGTCGCGGGCGGCGTGTCCCCGTCGACGAAGGTCGGCTGCCCCGCCACCACCGACGTCGGCGGCCGGTCGTTCCACAACTACCAGCACGAGGACTTCGGGACGATCCCGTTCCGCGAGGCGTTCGCGCACTCCTGCAACACCACGTTCGCGCGCCTCGCCGTGGACAAGCTGGGCGAGAAGCGGCTCGCGCAGGTCGCGGCCCAGTTCGGGTTCAACGTCCCGATCATCGCCGGGCTCCCCGCCGTCCGGGCCGCGTTCCCCGACAACCGGGACGACACGGCGTTCGCGTCCGCGTCCTTCGGCCAGGGCAAGGTGCTGACCAGCCCGCTCAACATGGCGAGCGTCGCCGCCGCGGCGGCCGACGGGACCTGGCGGTCGCCCCGCATCGTCGACGCCGCCCTCGCGAGCAGGGCCGCCGACGCCGGGGGCCGCAAGCCGGAACCGCCGAAGAAGCTGGAGCCCGCCGTCGAGAGGGCCCTGCACTCCCTGATGCCCGCCGTCGTCAGCGAGGGCACCGCGTCCGGCGTCGGGTTCCCGCCCGGCACCGCCGGCAAGACCGGCACCGCCGAGTTCGGCTCGGGCAAGAACCCGCCCACCCACGCGTGGTTCATCGGCTACCGCAAGGACGTCGCCTTCGCCGTGATCGTCGAGGGCGGCGGCACGGGCGCCGAGGCCGCCGCCCCCATCGCCGCCGAGTTCCTGAGGGCGCTGTCCTGACCGGTCACCGCACCAGGGCGCGGGCCAGGACCGCGGCGGTGCGGGCGATGGCCCCGTCGTCGGCTGCGGCGTCCGCCCGCCGCTTGTTCGTGGTGATGACGATGATGAGCGGCGCGCGGGACGGCGGGTAGGCGACGGCGATGTCGTTGGCCGTGCCGTAGGCGCCGCCCGTGCCGGTCTTGTCGCCGACCGTCCAGCCCTCCGGGAGCCCCGCGCGGATGCGCTCGTCCCCGGTCACCGTCGCCTTCATCCAGCCGATGAGGCGCGTGCGGTCGGCGGGGGCGAGCGCGTCGCCGGCGGTGAGCGCGCGCAGGTCGTCCGCCCAGGCGCGCGGCGCGGTCGTGTCGCGCTGCTCGCCCGGTCTCCAGTCGTTGAGGGCCGTCTCCCAGCGGTCGCTGCGGCTGACCCGGTCGCCGAGCGAGCGGAGGAAGGCGGTGAGGCCGGCGGGCCCGCCGATCTGCTTCAGCACCAGGTTCCCGGCGGTGTTGTCGCTCTCGGTGATCGCCGCGCGGCACAGGTCGGCGACGGTCATGCCGGTGCCCACGTGCTTCCCGGTGACGGGGGAGTGGTCGACGAGGTCGTCCTCGGTGTAGCGGACCACCTTCTCCAGCAGGCCGGGGGCGGAGCGGCGCGCCTTCCGCAGGACCGCGCCGCACGCCATCGCCTTGAACGTGGACGCGAACGGGAACGTCTCGTCCGCCCGGTGGGAGACGGACCGGCCGGTGCCGGTGTCGATCGCGTACGCGCCGATGCGGGCGCGGTGCGTCCGTTCGAGGCGGTCCAGCCGCCTGGTCACGTCCGCCTGCGGCGCGGTGCTCTCGGACGCGGTGATCCGGGACGGTCCGCCCTGCGGCGCCGCGTCCTGCGCGCCGGGTTCCGCGTCCGCGGCGCAGCCCGCGGCGGCGGACACGGCCAGGACGGCGGCGAGCGCCCGGAGACGGGGAGCCTGTTTCGTCATGCCGCCGAGCAGACCAGAGCGGCGAAGCCGATGTCCAATATCGATATCGATCGCGGACCGATACGCCTTCTCATATGCGTGCGCCGCGACGTGCGCCCGCGCGGGCCTCACAGCCAGTCGCGGAGCTTGAAGACCGCGTAGAGGACGGTGCTGCAGACGACGATGATGACCGCGCTCGCGATGAAGCCGCCGTGCTGCGAGAAGCCCGGGTAGGGGACGTTCATCCCGTAGAACCCGGTGACGGCGGTCGGCACGGCGATGATCGCCGCCCAGCTCGTGACCTTCTTCATCACCTCGTTCATCCGGTTGCTCTGCAGCGCCAGCCGCGTGTCGAGCAGGTCGGCGACGAGGTCGCGCAGGCCGTCGGTCCACTCCCCGACGCGCAGCGTGTGGTCGTAGACGTCCTGGAAGTAGGGGACCAGCGGCGCGGGGACGAGCCCCAGGTCGCGGCGGAGCAGCGTGTTCAGCACCTCCCGCATCGGCAGCGCGACCCGCCGCAGCTTGGCCAGGTTCTTGCGCAGCCGGTAGCTGCGCCGCTGGATCTCCTTCACCGGGAACTCGTCGCCGAAGACCAGGTCCTCGACCGCGTCGGCCTCGTCGTCGAGCGCCTGCACGGCCGCCAGCTGCAGGTCGACGACGAGGTCGAGCATCCCGTACACGAGGAACGCGGCGGTGGGCTCGTCGTAGCCGGAGCCGGGGGTCTGGTCCCAGCGCTCGATGAGCGCGCCGACGTCGAAGCCGTGCTCCTGCCGGACGGTGACCAGCGCGCGTTCGGCGATGAAGGCCGACAGCTCGTGCATGGCCATGTCGCCGCCGTCCACGTGCGGGACGTAGACGTTGAGGAACGCGTACCCGTGGTACCGGTCGAGCTTCGTCCGCTCGTGCCGGGACACCGCGTCCTCCACGGCGACCGGGTCGAGGCCGAGCTCGTCGCCGATGATGCGCAGGTCCTCGTGGCGCGGCGCGCACAGGTCGACCCACACGACGATGCCGGGTCGCGCCAGGTGGTCGCTCACCTCCGCGACGGGGAAGTCCTCCGCCACGATCCGGCCGCCGCGCCAGGCCCGCGTCCGCGGCGGCGAGACTCCCGCCGGCCGCCCCGGCGGCCCGTCGGCGCCGCTCTCGGGCGGCTGGGATCCCATGCGCCCCTTATACCCCTGTTCTCCGGAAGGCCGAGGAGAAAGGGACGCTCAGCCGCTGCGCGGGGCGGCCGTGGACGCGCGGACGACGAGTTCGCCCGGCAGGACGCGGGAGGCGGGTCGGCGGCCCTCCAGCAGGCCGAGCAGCGCCGTCATGCCCTGCGCGCCCAGCTCCTCCGCCGGCAGGCGGACGGTGGTGAGCTCCGGTTCCAGCGCCGTCGCGAGCAGCACGTCGTCGAACCCGGTGACCGACAGGTCGGCCGGGACGTCCAGGCCGAGCGCCCGCGCCGCCTTGTAGGCGCCCGCGGCGATCAGGTCGTCGTCGCACACCAGGGCGGTCGGCGGCCGCGGGCCGGACAGCAGCCGCAGCGCGGCGTCCTTCGCGGACGCGACGTCGATCGCGCAGGCGCCGCGGGCCAGCGCGCCGCCGGGCAGCCCCGCGACGACGGCGGCGAGGGCCTCGGCGCGGGCGCGGAACGTCCACTGGTCGACCGCCGCGGCCACGTGCCCGAACCGCCGGTGGCCGAGGCCGGCCAGGTGCCCGGCGATCGCCCGCATCCCGTCGGCGACGCCGAAGTCGACCGTGGGCACGCCTCCGCCGGGGCCGCTGTCGAGCATCACGGCGGGCGTCTCGCGGAAGCGGCCGAGCACGTCCACGGGCATCGAGGACGCGAGGATCCCGTCGATCGCCTCCTCCGACCCGAACGGGCTGTCGGCGGGCCCCTCCGCGTCGTCCGGCCACGTGGACACGACCACCCCGAAGCCGTGCCGGGCCGCGACCCGCGCCGCGCCCGTGTAGACGGGGCCGAAGAACGGCGCGCTGAGGGTCGGGACCATCAGCAGGACGGTCCGGGTGGTGCCGAGCCGGAGGTTGCGGGCCGCCTGGTTGGGCCGGTAGCCGAGCCGCTCGGCCGCGTCCCGGACGCTGCGCGCGGTCGCGGGGGAGACGCGCCCGCTCCATTTGCCGCCCAGCACGAGGGAGACCGTGGACTGCGAGACACCCGCCTCCTGGGCCACGTCCTTGCTGGTGGGACGGCTGATCGCCGGCACCCGCACCTCCCTGGGCGGCCTTCTCGCGGACTCGCTGACGGACACGTACCGGAAACAGACTAGAGCGGAGGCCCCCGGAAGTGGTACGTATGACGGGTCGAGTAATACGTATGACTGGGGATCTTCGGGGGCCATCGGATGCGCGGCTACGTCGTCTTCCTGCGCAGGCCGCACGCGGCGCGGCTGCTCGGCGGCACCCTGCTCGGCCGGCTGCCCAACGGGATGGGCATGCTCGCCGTGGTGCTGCACGTCCGCGCCGACGACGGCGGCTACCCGCTCGCCGGGACGCTCGCCGCGGTCTTCGGCCTGGCGACCGCCGCCGGGCAGCCCGTCCTCGGCCGCGTCATGGACCGCTACGGCCAGCCGCCGGTCCTGCTGCCCGCCGCCTGCGCCGCCGCCGCGGGCTTCGCGCTGCTCGCCGCGGTCGGCGCCCACCCGCTGCCGGCGGCCGTCGCCGCCGTGGTCCTCGCCGGGTTCGCCACCCCGCCGCTGGAGGCGGGGCTGCGCGCGCTCTGGCCGGACGTCCTGGACGGCCAGGAGGAGGTCGACGCGGCGTACGCGCTCGACGCCGCCGCCCAGGAGATCCTGTTCACCGTCGGGCCGCTGCTCGTCGTCGCCGCGGCGGTGGTGAGCACCGAGGCCGCGCTGCTGCTCACCGGCGCGCTCGGCGTCGCCGGGACGCTCGTCGTCGCGCTGTCCGGGCCGTCCCGCCGGTGGCGGAGCGCGCCGCGCGCCGCCGATTGGGCCGGGCCGCTGCGCTCGCCCGGCCTGCGGGTGCTGCTGCTGTCGCTCGCGTGCGCCGGGATCGCGCTCGGCGTCTACGCCGTCGCCGTCGTCGCCTACGCCGAGGAGCAGCGCAGCGACGTCGCGTCCGGGCTGCTGCTGGCGTGCATGGCGGGCGGCGCCCTCGCCGGCGGCATCGGCTACGGCGCCCGGCCGTGGCCGGGCGAGCCGCACCGCCGGCTGCGCTGGCTGCTGGCCGCGCTCGCCGCCGGCTACCTCCCGCTCATGCTCGCGCCCGGCCTGCCCGTCATGTCGGCGCTGGCGTTCGTCTCCGGCGTCTCGCTCGCGCCGGTGCTGGCGTGCAGCTTCTCGCTCGTCGACCGGCTCGCGCCCGCCGGGACCGTCACCGAGGCGTTCGCGTGGATCGTCGCCGCGATCGGCGCGGGCGGCTCGCTCGGCTCGTTCGTCGCCGGCATCGGGCAGGACGCGGCGGGCGTCCCGGGCGCGTTCGCCGGCGCCGGGATGGGCGGCGCCCTCGCGCTGGCCCTGTGCCTGCTCGGCGGCCGGGCGCTCCGCCCCCGCCCGCGGGCCGTGACCGCCACCGCCGAGGCGGCGGCCTAGCGGCCCGTCACACCCAGGACTGGAACCAGATCCGCGCGTGCCACTCGTCGTACGGGAGCGTCTGCGCCGCCAGGATCGGGTAGAAGTACGCGAAGTTCGCCAGCACCACCAGCAGGAACGCGCCCGCGGCGGCGGAGCCGACCAGCCGCCGCATGCCCGCGCCCTGGACCGCGCCCTGGACCGGCGCCGGCGTCGCGTGCGCCCCGCCGCCCCCATGGGGCCCGGCGTCCCGGTAGGGCTCGCCGGGCAGCGGGTAGCCCTCGCCGCCGCGGCCCGTCTCCCCGGGGCCTGTCTCCCCGAGGCCCGTTCGCCCGGGACTCGCCTCCCCGGGGAGCGCCGCGTGCGCCCCCGCCGCCCCGGCGGGCGCCGGGCCGATCAGATACCCCAGGACCAGCACGACCGCCAGCACCATGAACGGGATCAGCGGCGTCGCGTAGAAGAGGAACATCGTCCGCTCCGAGAACGCCGACGGGAACCAGGTCAGCCAGCCCGCGAGGAAGCCCAGCAGGATCGCGCCGGCCCGCCAGTCGCGCAGGACCAGCCACAGGAACACCACGGCGACCAGCGCGACGAGCGCGCCCCACCACAGCGCGGGCGTGCCGATGCCGAGGATCTCCCGCGAGCACCGGGCCGCGCCGCCGCAGCCGCCCTTCGGCTCGGTGTAGAAGAACGCGACGGGGCGGCGCAGGATCGGCCAGTCCCACGGCCACGACTGGTACGGGTGCTTCGCGTGCAGCCCGGTGTGGAAGCCGAGCATCTGCGAGTGGTACTCCCACAGCTTCGGCATGGCCTCGAACGGCCGCCACAGCAGGTGGTCGGACACCGTGCCGCGCCCCCAGCCGCCCGGCTTGAAGATCCACCCCCACCAGGTCGCCAGGTAGGTCACCAGCCCCACCACGACGAGCTGCACGAACGCCGGCACGGCCTCCAGCAGCATCGTCCCGGCGAACGGGGCCCGCACCCCGGCCGCGCGGCGGGCGCCGTAGTCCCACAGGACGACCATCAGCCCGAACGCGGCGACGTAGAAGATCCCCGTCCACTTGGTGGCGCAGGCCAGGCCGAGGCAGACGCCGCCCGCCCACCGCCAGCCGTGCGCGAGGAACGGCCCGTACACCGACCGGTCGCCGCGCTCGATCTTCTCGGCGAGGACGCGCCGGGACCGGTCCCGGTCGTTCACCAGGCACGCGAACCCGGCGAGGATCCAGAACATCACGAAGACGTCCAGCAGCGCGGCCCGGCTGGTCACGAACGCCAGCCCGTCCACCGCGAGCAGCAGCCCGGCGGCGCAGCCGAGCAGCGTCGACCCGGTCATCCGGCGGGCGACCCGGCACAGGATCAGCACCGACAGCGTCCCGATCAGCGCGGGCATGAACCGCCAGCCGAACGGCGTCGCGCCGAACATCCACTCGCCGACCGCGATCATCCACTTGCCGAACGGCGGATGCGCGACGAACGCGGGCCCGCTGCCCCAGATGTGCGCGTCCGGGTCGGCGATCAGGAGCTTGTCGGCGTTCTCGACGGTGTTGTGCTCCCAGCCGAACTTCAGCAGGGCGAGCGCGTCCTTCGCGTAGTACGTCTCGTCGAAGACCACCGCCTTCGGCGATCCCAGCCGGTGGAACCGCAGGTAGGCGGCGAGCGCGGTGACCAGCAGCGGGCCCAGCCAGGACAGCGGCGCCCCGCCCGGGATCGCGGGCGCGAGCCACTCCCGCAGCGAGGGCGGCCGGCGCCGGGACGCGACGGCTGGGGCGGGGACCAGGTCGGTCGTCATCCCGTCATCGTACGGGCGCGGCCGCCCGCTGGGAGAATGACCGGGTGACAGGGACTCTGGTGCTGGCGGCGGCGCCCATCGGGCGGGCCGGGGACGCGTCGGCCCGGCTGCGGGAGGCGCTGGCGGACGCGCCGGTGATCGCGGCCGAGGACACCCGGCGGCTGCGCCGGCTGGCCGCCGATCTCGGCGTCGAACTGACGGCGCGCGTCGTGTCCTACAACGACGTCAACGAGCAGGCGCGGGCCGCGGGGCTGGTGGAGGAGCTGCTGGCCGGGCGGGACGTGCTGGTCATCACCGACGCGGGCATGCCCGGCGTCTCCGATCCCGGATACCGGCTGGTGCGCGCGGCCCTCGCCGAGGGGGCGCCGGTCTCGGTGCTGCCGGGGCCGTCCGCCGTCACGACCGCGCTGGTGGTGTCGGGGCTGCCCACCGACCGGTTCTGCTTCGAGGGCTTCCCGCCCCGCAAGCCGGGGGAGCGGGCCCGCCGGTTCGCCGCCCTCGCCGGCGAGCCCCGCACGATGGTGTTCTTCGAGTCGCCGCGGCGGCTGGGCGCCACCCTCGCGGCGATGGCGGACGCGTTCGGCGCGGACCGCCCCGCCGCGGTCTGCCGCGAGCTCACCAAGACCTACGAGGAGGTCCGGCGCGGGACGCTCGGCGAGCTGGCCGCGTGGGCGGAGGGCCGGGTGCTCGGCGAGATCACGGTGGTGGTCGGCGGCGCGCCCGAGCGGGCGGGACTGACCGACCCCGCCGAGCTGGCCGCGGCCGTCGCCGTCCGCGAGGAGGCGGGCACGCCGCGCAAGCAGGCCATCGCGGACGTGGCCAGGGAGAACGGCGCCCCGAAACGCGTCGTTTACGACGCCGTTGTCAAGGCCAGGAAATAGTCACCGCCATCGGACCGGTCCAACCAGTTCTTTCTGGGAATAACTCCGATCGGTGGCGGACAACGGGGGCACCATGGGCTCGGCGAGGCCACCATGGAACTGGATGCGGTGAACCCGACCCGCGCGAGGGGGTGATAGCCGTGCAGGAAGCATGGTCGAGCCACGAGGTATGGGTCTTCGAGTGCCTGAGCTGCGCGACGACCTGGAACGAGGAGTTCGACGTCCGGCACGCCGGCGACGGGCACGGCAACGAGGTCGTCGTCTACGAGCGCGGCGGGCAGCCCTGCACGACGCCCTGGATGGACCGCTCCTGCCCGAAGTGCCAGAGCCAGAACGTGAAGGCCCTGTCGGCGCTCCGCGGCAAGGAGGGCGAGGTCCCCAAGGCGCGCAGCGGCAGCGACGTGGCGATGGTGTTCCACCTCCGCCGCATGCACGCCTGGTAGGGCGGCCGGCGGGTCAGGGCGGCGCGGGACGGCCGGCGGCGGAGGCCGGGCCGGCAGCGGGTCAGTTCGCCGCGACCTCGGGGACCTTCGCCTCGATCTCCGGCGCGTCCGGCACGGGGACGTCCCGGCCGCCGGACCCGCGCCGGAGCCGGCGCCCCCACCCGGCGACCGTCGCGCGCGCCTCCGGCGAGAACGCCGCGCCGGCGGCGAGCGCCGCCAGCGGGACGGCCGGCAGCACGTACCGGTAGTCGAACTCCGCGGTCGCGGCCGGTGCGAGCAGCAGCCCGGTCGCGAGCGTCCACGGCAGCAGCGCCTCGCCGCCGAACCGCCGCCACAGCGGGACCATCCCGGCCAGGCCGAGCAGCAGGATGGCGCCGACCATCGTCCCGCGCAGGTAGAACACGTCCTGGTAGCCGCGGGCGACCCCGGCGAACGGCTCCACCACCTGCGTCTGGGCGTTGCCGCGCTCGTACGCCCTGGCCTCCTGGGACGCGACCCCGCCGCCCGGCATGTGCCAGTCGGGCAGCTTCCGGCTCTTCTTCTCGAACTCGTACTGCGAGTATGTGGCCGCGTCGGGGAAGACCGTCCGCTCCCATCGGAAGACCCGGAAGAAGTCGTGCGCGACGACCCCCAGGTAGTCGCCCGGCTGCGCGATGATCGCGCGCTTGGCGAAGTCGTTGCCGAGCGCGTTGTTCTCCGGGCTGAACCGGGTGCCGGTGTAGCGGTTCAGCGGCGACTGGGCGTTCCAGATGCCGTCCTGGGAGTTGGGCAGCCGGTTCGCCGGCTCGGTGCACAGCGGGTACTCGCGGACCGGCAGGTCCTTCATCCGGTGGCAGTCGGCGAACTTGTAGACCCGCGCGTACAGGAAGATCCCGTTGCTCTCGGTGATCGCGAACTTGCCGCTGTCGACCTTGTACCAGCCCATGTACGCCAGCACCGGCAGCATGCAGGCGGCGAGCACGACTGCGATCGGCTTCCAGCCGGCGCGCCGGATGAGCAGGTAGACCAGCACGCCGAGCAGCACCGGCATGCCGACCGAGCGGGTCAGCCACGCCATCCCGACGATCAGCCCGACCGCCGCGGCGATCTTCCAGGTGGGGCGGTCGTGCCACAGCAGCAGCGTGACCGCGCTCAGCACCAGGAACGTGAACAGCGTGTCCGACAGGACGAGGTGCTCCAGCTGCAGCTGGTAGGCGTCCAGCAGGAACGGCGCGGCGGCGAGCGCCGCGCCCCAGCCGGGCAGCCCGAACCTGCGCCGCAGCAGCGCGTAGATCATCACGCCCATGGCCAGGCCCATCAGGTGCTGGAGGGCGGCGATGAGCACGAAGCTGTGGAACGGCTTGAGGACGTAGAGGAGGAACGCGTAGCCGTCGGGGCGCAGCGGATGCGGATAGGGGTCGGTCGCGACGTGCAGATAGTCGAAGCTGTCGTTGAAGAACATCACCGGCTGGTAGCCGAGCATCGCCATCAGCCGGAGCAGCGCCGCTGTGGTAATGATCACACTGAACGCCGGGTGGCGGCGCGCCAGTGTCCACAACCCGCGCGCGCGGCGCTTACCACTCGAAACCGCCTCATCTTCGGCGGTTTCCCCTATCGACGGCGTGTCGCCGCCCTTTTTCCGGGCGGCCGCGGAGTCGCCGGCGGGAGTGCCGGCGGGGCTCTCAGCGGGCGTGCGGCCGTTCTTCAGGTTGTCCTCAGCCGGGGATTCCGGGCCGCCCGCAATCCCTTTGCCGGGATTTGCCGCGGTGCTCGTCCGGCCGGGCGTGTCGGCCGCGGTTCCGCCGCCCGAGGGGGCGTCCCGGGCGCCCCGCCCGGCGGCGCCGGCCTCGGCGGAAGTGCCGTCCGAGGCGCCCGCGGAACCGCCGGACGGGCCGCCCGCGGCGGCCTCCGGCGCGGTGCCGGGCGCGGTGGAGAGTCCAGTGTCGAGCGCGGTGCCCTGCGGCGTTTCCCCCGCCACTGCCGCACCTCCCCTTCGGTGTCCGGCCCCCTGTCCGGTGGCACTGCTCTTTCCGGCGCGCGTCACAGCCGACCCACCCCTTCCGGGCCGCCGTGCCCGTATGCTTGACGTCCTAGCCTGCCGCCCGCGACCGTTCCGGAGAGGGTTTTTCGGTTGCAAGTGGGCAACACGATACGGGTGCTCTTGACGAGAGCGGCCATCATGGCCCGTCCTCGGCAGGCATCATGAACGACGATGGGCCGCCCCGCGGAACAACTGAGATTAGTGGAAAACGCCGCAGACGGTCACCAGGGGTAACGAAGGAGATCGCGTGGAACTCTCCGTAGTGATGCCATGTCTGAACGAGGCTGAAACGGTCGAGACCTGCGTCCGCAAGACCATCGGCTTCTTTGAGGACAACGGCATCGACGGCGAGGTCGTCATCGCCGACAACGGCAGCACCGACGGCAGCCAGCAGCTCGCCCGGGACGCGGGCGCGCGCGTCGTGCCGGTGATCGACAAGGGCTACGGCAACGCCCTCATGGGCGGCATCCGGGCCGCGCGCGGCAAGTACGTCGCGATGGGCGACGCCGACGACTCCTACGACTTCACCACCCTCGGCCCCTTCCTGGACGAGCTGCGCGACGGCGCCGACCTCGTCATGGGCAACCGGTTCAAGGGCGGCATCGCCGACGGCGCCATGCCGCCGCTGCACCGCTACCTCGGCAACCCGGTGCTCAGCTTCGTCGGCCGGCTGTTCTTCGGCAGCAAGATCGGCGACTTCCACTGCGGGCTGCGCGCCTTCGACAAGGACGCCATCCTGCGGCTCGGCCTGCAGACCGGCGGCATGGAGTTCGCCAGCGAGATGGTCGTCAAGGCGACCCTGCAGGGGTACGACATCCGCGAGGTGCCGACCACGCTGTCGCCGGACGGCCGGTCCCGCGCCCCGCACCTGAACACCTGGCGTGACGGTTGGCGTCATCTCCGCTTCCTCATGCTCTACAGCCCGCGCTGGTTGTTCCTCATCCCCGGATTGGTCTTCATGACTCTCGGCCTCGTCGCCGGGATCGCGCTGTCGACCGGTCCGGTGACCGTCGGGGAGATCGCGTTCGACGTCGACACCCTGGTCGGCGCGTCCGCCGCGCTGGTGATCGGCTTCCAGGCGGTGCTGTTCGCGCTGCTCACGAAGGTCTACGCGATGCAGGAGGGATTCCTCCCGCACGACCGCCGGGTGCAGAAGATCATCGACTGGTGGAGCCTGGAGCGCGGCCTGCTCATCGGCGGGCTGCTCGCCCTCGCCGGCCTCGGCGGCCTCGCCGCGTCGCTGCTGCACTGGCGGGTCAACAACTTCGGCGAGCTCGACCCGCGGCACTCGCTGCGCATGGTCGTGCCCGCCGCCACCGCGCTCGTGATGAGCTTCCAGGCCATCTTCGCGTCGCTGTTCGTCAGCATCCTCGGCATCCGCCGCCGCCAGCACCCGCCGCTCACCGACCCGGCCGAGGAGGCCGCCGGCGTCGTGGACGCCGCCGCGCACAAGGCCAGGCGCGCCGCCGAGCAGGCGGAGAAGGCCGGGCAGGCGGAGAAGGACGACGAGAGCACGGGAGAGAAGGCCGGGGAGAAGGTCGCCGCCGGCAAGGCGGAGACCGCGGCCGCGCGGGACGAGACCGGCGGCGAGGAGGCCGCCGAGACCACCGGCGGGGTCACCGGCAAAGGCGGCGCGGCCGAGCGCTGACGCCCGCCCCGCCGAGAAGTTGCCGAGCGTTTCCGGGCCGGGGCCCGGCGCCCCGCCCGCACTGTGACAGGCTTGTCCTGCGATGGATCTTCGTTCACCGACCGCCCGCGCCCGGCGCGTCGCGCGCCGATGAGCGCCCGCCCGCCGGCGGACGCGCGGCCCGCGTCTCGGACCGCCGCGCGGCCCCCCGCCGCCCCGGCGGAGCCGCGCGCCGTCCCGTCCCCGGCGGACCGCCGCCGCTGGGCCTGGCTGTTCGTGCTCGGCTGGGCGGCGCAGGCCGCGCTGCGGCTGTGGCTCGGCTCGGGCCAGACGATCCCGGTGGCGACGCCGGACGAGTCCGGCTACCTGTTCGCCGCCCGCGTGCTCACCGGCGGCCCCGACGCGGACATGTCGTTCGGGACCGTCTACCGGGGCGGCTACCCGCTGCTGCTGCTCCCCGCGGTCTGGCTCGGCGACGGCCCGGTCGCCGTCTACCGGATCGCGCTCGTCATCAACGCGCTGATCAGCGCGTCGATGCTGCCGCTCGGCCACCTGCTGCTGCGCCGCCTCGGCGTGCGGCCCCGCTGGTCGTACGTGTTCGCGCACGTCACCGCGCTGCTGCCGTGCGTGCTGTTCTACTCGGCGTTCGTGCTGACGGACGCGATCCTGCCGGTCGTCTTCACCGGCTGGCTGCTGCTGGCGCACACGTGGCTGACCGCGCCGCCCAGGCCGCTCGGGCGCCGCTTCTCCGCCCGCCCGGCGCTGTGCGGGGCGGGCGCGTCGCTGCTCGTCGCCTACGCCGCCGCCTGCCACACGCGCGGCATGATCCTGCTGGCCGTGCACGCCGTGCTGATCGCCGCCGCGCCGCTGCTGCGCTGGCGGTCGTGGCGGAACGCGTGCGGCGCCGGGCTCGTCCTCGCCGCCGCGACGGGCGCGGGGACGCTGCTGAACCGGTCGCTGCTGCCGCACATGTACCCGTACGGCGACAACGACCTCGGCGGCAACGTCGTCCGGCGGCTCACCTCCCCCGACGGGTGGGGCTGGACGCTGTCGCTCGGCACCGGCCAGGTCTGGTACCTGGCCGTCGCGACCGGCGGCGTCGCGGCGGTGGGCCTGCTCGCCGCCGGTTACGCCGCGATCCGGCCGCCGATCACGCTGCCGGGCTCGCCGGGCCGGACGCGGGCGCTGGCCCTCGCCGTCCTCGCGGTCGCGGCGGGCATCGCGTTCGCGACGTCGGCGGCGCTGCCGGTCGAGTACCGCGTCGGCAACTACGTCTACGGCCGCTACCTCGCCTGCGCCGCCCCGATCCTGTTCGCCGCGGGGGTCGCGGTGCTGCTGCGCGCCCCCGCCCGTACGCTGCTGCGGGCGGCGGCCGCGGCGGCCGCGGCGACGGTCGCCGCCGCGTGCGTCGTCCAGTGGTACGCGGGCGACCTGCTCAGCCGGTACACCTTCACGGTCTACGACTTCCCCGAGACATCGCTGCTCACCTGGGACTGGACGGCGTTCCACCTGTGGCGCGCCACCGCGGCCGGGCTGGTCCTGCTGGGGCTCTCGGTGGCGGCCGCGCGGCTGCGCCGGCGCGGCCCCGCCCTGCTCGCGGGGCTGCTCGCCGTCGTCGCGGTCGCGATGTGCGCCACCGCGATCGACCGGATCGCGCAGCCGCTGGTGCGCGCCACGACCGCGCACGCCGACCTGCGGGAGCGCGTCGACCTGCGCGCGCAGCGGTCCATCGCGGTCGACTGGAACGTCCCGTGGACGATCCGGCTCTCCCAGTTCTACTGGGCGTGGTGGAGCGAGGGCACCGTCTTCGACGCCCGCTGGACGGCGCCGCCGCAGGACGCCGACCTGGTGGTGCTGGCGTGGCCGAAGGACGTCCCGGCGACCGCGTCCTGGCCGAAGGGCGCCCCGCCGGGCTGGCACGTCGCCGACAGCCGCCGCACGATCGAGGGCGACTGGGTCGCCTGGACCCGCTGACCCCCGGCCTCAGCGCCGCGCCGCGGTCACGGGCCGGGCGGGAGGGGCGGCGGGTTCCACAGCTGGAGGATCCCGTCGGAGGAGCGCCACATGAGCGTCCAGCCCTCGGCGGGGGACGGTCGCCAGCCGCCCGCGATCTGCGACTCCATGCCGCGCCACCGCGTGTAGAGCATCGGCCCCTCCATCGCGTTGCGCGGGACCTGCGGCATGTAGTGCGGCCAATCGCGGATCTCGCCGCGCCAGACCCGGTCGCCCCACATGTCGCGGGTGTAGAAGGTGAGGGTCTGCGCGAGCCGCCGGTCGGCGCAGATCAGCGTGATGCCGCGGTGGTCGCCGAGGTAGCCGCGCAGCTCGTTCCACGCCTTGTCGCGCGGCAGGTCGGGCACGGCGCGGACCGCCGCGACCGCGTACCACCCGCCGAGCGCGACGGCGAGGACGGGCACCGCGACGGTCTTCAGCCGCAGCCGGGACACCCACCCGGCGGGCAGCATCCGGAACATCAGGATCAGCGACCCGGACCCGCCGGCCAGCAGCGCGGGCAGCACCGCGAACCAGTACCGCTGCAGCCAGGCGCGCAGCTTGATGTCGTTCGGGTCGAGGACGCCGGAGAAGACCGTCAGCGGGACGGCCAGGGTGAAGAACCACACCAGGACCAGCGCGAGGCGCCGGTCGCGGGTGACGGCCCAGCCGACGATCGTGAGGGCGAGCGCGGCCGTGAAGATGAGGCCGAGGGGGTTCCAGTCGTGCATCGCGCGCAGGAACGAGCGGGCCGCGAGCTCCCGGGTGACGTAGTCGCGGGACTGGCCGCCGTGCTCGGCCGCCGACACCAGCCCGGCGAGGGGGCTGCCCCAGACGAGCTGGTTGTGGACGAAGTTGAACACCAGGATCGCCAGCATCGGCGCGCCGACCGTGATGTTGCGCCGCCACGGGATCCGCAGCAGAGCCAGGTAGGCGGGGATGGCGAGGAACAGGAACGCCAGGAACTCCCGGATGAGGAACGACGCGCCGAGGAGCACCCCGGCGGCGAGCAGCATCCGGGTCTGCGCCCGGCCCGTCCGGCGGCTCGCGACGACGAGGCCCGCCATCCCGATCGCGAACAGCCCGGCGCCCGGCATGTCCGGCAGCATCACCCCGGTCGACCAGGTGATCTCGTGGCCGAACGGGTTCGTCATCGTGAAGAACGGGTGGACCAGCAGGATCGCCGCCGACGCGAGGCCCGCGACGTCCCCGAACAGCGACCGGACGACCAGGTACGTCCCGGTGAAGAACGCGATGCCGCCGAGCGCCGCGACGGTGAAGTAGGCGGCCTGGCCGGGCCCGAGGACCTCCTGGACGAGCCGCGCGGGCAGCACCAGCCCGATCCGGGTGACCTGGTGGGGGACCTCGTCGAACGGCCACTGGGTGAGCGGGATGTCGGGCCAGTCGCGGGCGGCGAGCCACACGTAGTACGGGTCGAAGTACAGCGGCGGCGGCATGATCACCCACTGGGCGAGCACCGCGGACGCCGCGACCAGCAGGGCCAGCCACACCACGCGCCGCGTCCGCCGCACCCGGCCGGCCAGCCGCGCGGCGCGCCCGCGGGAGGGGGCGTGCGGGCGGGCGCCGCGCGGACTCCGGCCGACGGTCTCGCCGGACGTGGTCTGGGCCATGCCTGGGCTCCCCCGCCTCCACTGATCAACCTGCCCCGGAACCCGGACCACGTTACTCGCGTGCCGGGGCCGCCGTGACGCGACTACCCTTGATTGCATGTCCTCGTCAAGCCGTCACATCTTGACCGCGCCCGCCTGGCCGTACGCCAACGGGCCCCGTCACATCGGGCACGTCTCCGGTTTCGCGCTGCCCGCCGACATGTTCAGCCGCTACCAGCGGATGTCGGGCAACAAGGTCCTGATGGTCAGCGGCACCGACGAGCACGGCACGCCGATCCAGGTGCAGGCCGACAAGGAGGGCGTGAGCGCCCGCGAGCTGGCCGACCGGTACAGCTCCGTGATCGCCGAGGACCTGCACGGCCTCGGCATGACCTACGACCTGTTCACCCGGACGACTACGCTGAACCACTACGCGGTCGTCCAGGAGATCTTCAAGGGCCTGTACGACAACGGGTACATCTTCCCGACCACGACGATGGGCGCGATCTCGCCGTCCACGGGCCGCACCCTGCCGGACCGCTACATCGAGGGCACCTGCCCGATCTGCGGGTACGACGGGGCGCGCGGCGACCAGTGCGACAACTGCGGCAACCAGCTCGACCCGATCGACCTGATCAACCCGGTGTCGCGGATCAACGGCGAGAAGCCGAAGTTCGTGGAGACCGAGCACTTCATGCTCGACCTGCCCGCGTTCACCGACGTCCTCGGCGAGTACCTGCGCAGCAAGCAGGGCCAGTGGCGCCCGAACGTGGTGAAGTTCTCGCTGAACCTGCTGGACGACCTGCAGCCGCGCGCGATCAGCCGCGACCTCGACTGGGGCGTGCCGATCCCGCTGGACGGGTGGCGCGACAACCCGGCCAAGAAGCTGTACGTGTGGTTCGACGCGGTCATCGGCTACTTCTCCGCGTCGGTGGAGTGGGCGAAGCGGGCCGGCGACCCGGAGGCGTGGCGCGCCTGGTGGCAGGACCCGGACGCCCTGTCCTACTACTTCATGGGCAAGGACAACATCGTCTTCCACACCGAGATCTGGCCGGCGATCCTGTTCGGTTACAGCGGCCGGGGCGACAAGGGCGGCACGCCGGGCTCGCTGGGCCCGCTGAACGTCCCGACCGAGGTGGTCTCGTCGGAGTTCCTGACGATGGAGGGCAAGAAGTTCTCCTCGTCGCGCAACGTCGTCATCTACGTGAAGGACTTCCTGGAGCGGTACGACGTCGACGCGCTGCGCTACTACGTCGCGGTCGCCGGGCCCGAGAACCAGGACACCGACTTCACCTGGGCCGAGTTCGTCCGCCGCAACAACGACGAGCTGGTCGCGGCGTGGGGCAACCTCGTCAACCGGTCGGTGAACATGGCGGCGAAGAACTTCGGCGCGATCCCGGAGGCCGGCGACCTCACCGACGCCGACCGGGCGCTGATGGAGCGCAGCCGCAACGCGTTCGCCGCCGTGGGCGCCGAGCTGGGCCGGTCCCGGTTCAAGAACTCGATCACCGAGGCGCTGGACGTCGTCCGCGACGCCAACCGGTACCTGTCCGACCAGGCGCCCTGGAAGCTCAAGGACGACCCCGAGCGCGTCAAGTCGATCCTGCACACCGCCCTCCAGGTGGTGGACGACGCCAAGACGCTGCTGACCCCGTTCCTGCCGAACTCGTCGCAGAAGGTCTACGAGATGCTCGGCGGCGAGGGCGTGTGGAGCGGCATGCCGCGGCTGGAGACGGTGTCGGAGGAGGGCGGCCCCGACTACCGCGTCCTCACCGGCGACTACGCGACCGAGGCGCGCTGGGAGTCCAGGCCGATCAAGCCGGGCGTGCCGCTGTCGAAGCCGACCCCGCTGTTCAAGAAGCTCGACGCGTCCGTCGTGGACGAGGAGCTCGCCAGGCTGGAGAACACGTGACCCGAGAGGGGGACGGGCAGGCCTCGCGTTCCTATCCGCCGCTGCCCGAGCGCCTGCCCGTCGACGTCTTCGACAGCCACTGCCACCTCGACATCGTCGAGACGCCGGTCGACGAGCAGCTGAAGGCGGCGAAGGCGGCGGGGATCGCGCGGATCGTCACGATCGGCTGCGACCTGCCGTCCTCCCGGTTCGCGGTGGAGGCCGCCGCCGAGTTCGACGACGTGTACGCGGCGGTCGCGATCCACCCGAACGAGACCACGGGCGTCTCCGGGGCCGTCCTGGAGGACGTCGCGCGGCTGGCCGCGCACCCGAAGGTCCGCGCGATCGGCGAGACCGGGCTGGACTACTACCGCGACTGGGCGCCCAAGGACGACCAGCACCGGTCGTTCCGCGCGCACATCGAGATCGCCAAGCGCACGGGCAGGGCGCTGGTCATCCACGACCGCGAGGCCCACGACGACGTCCTCGCGATCCTGGCGGAGGAGGGCGCGCCGGAGAGGGTGGTCTTCCACTGCTTCTCCGGCGACGCCCGGATGGCCGAGATCTGCGCCGAGCACGGCTATGTGATGAGCTTCGCGGGGAACATCACGTTCAAGAACGCGGAGCCGCTGCGCGAGGCGCTGCGGGCCGCGCCGCTGGACCTGCTGCTCGTGGAGACCGACGCGCCGTTCCTCACCCCCGTCCCGCACCGGGGCAAGCCGAACGCGTCCTACCTGATCCCGCACACGGTCCGCGCGATGGCCGAGGTCAAGGGCGTGGACGTGGCGGAGCTGTGCACGGCGATCGCCGCGAACGGGGAGCGCGTCTTCGGCCCCTGGTGAGCCGCGGCCCAGGGGCGCTCGGCCGCGGCCGATCACGATTCCGGTGGGGACGGATCCGCCTGCCGTGACGGTGCGTCGGAGCCGGGACGCATCACCCGCATGGGGCTTCTGAGGGCGATGAGGTGGCGGACGACGCCCGGTGCCTCTAATCTCTGGCCCATCGAGCGGGCGCCCCCGAGCCCGGCCCCCCTGGAGGAAACCCCCGTGCTTCCGAACGCAGTCCGTCGCGCACCCATGCTCCCGGCCGTGTCCGTCGTGCTGGCGGCGGCGATGCTGGCCACGGCGTGCGGCGGGGACGGCTCGGCCGGGCCGAAGGGCACCGCGCCCGCCGCGGACGCGCCGGACGCGGGCACGCCCCAGCCGCGCAAGATCCTGATCGTCGTCGACGGCAAGAAGGCCGAGACGATGACGACGGGCGGCACCGTGCAGCAGGTCCTCGAACAGGCGAAGATCGCCCTCGGCCCGTACGACCTGGTCAAGCCGGCCGTCGACCAGCCGCCCGGGGACGTCATCAAGATCATGCGGCTGCTGTCCGCGCCGAAGCTGAAGGTCGTCAAGACGCCCGCGAAGACGATCCGGAAGAACAGCTCGTCGGTGCCGCCGTGGAGCGAGAAGGTGCTGCGGGAGGGCCGGGACGGCATCAAGATCGTGAAGTGGGCGTACGTGCGGCGCAAGGGCAGGAAGGTCCCCAAGATCATCGCGCAGAAGGTGAAGCGCAAGCCGGTCGCGCGGATCCTCGCGGTCGGCCCGAAGTCCGCGGGCACCGGCGCGGCGGCGAAACTGAACTGGGCGGGGCTCGCCAAGTGCGAGTCCGGCGGCAACCCGAAGGCCGTGAACCCGGCCGGCTACTACGGCCTCTACCAGTTCTCCCTGGCCAGCTGGGCGTCGGTCGGCGGCAAGGGCAAGCCGTCCGACGCCAGCGCCGACGAGCAGACCTACCGCGCGCAGCTCCTCTACAACAAGGTCAACGGCCGCTGGCAGGGCCAGTGGCCCAACTGCGGCAAGTACCTGTTCTCCTGAGCCCCGGCCGAGCTGGGACAATCACCGGATGGGGGAGACACGGGGGCTGCTCGGCCCGGCGGACGTCCGGGAACTGGCGGCGCGGCTCGGCATCAGGCCGACGAAGACGCTCGGGCAGAACTTCGTCATCGACGCCAACACCGTCCGGCGGATCGTCCGGGCCGCCGGGCCGTCGCCCGACGACGTCGTCATCGAGGTGGGGCCCGGGCTGGGGTCGCTCACCCTCGCGCTGCTGCCGGAGGTGCGGCGCGTCGTCGCGGTCGAGATCGACCCGGCGCTCGCCGCGGAGCTGCCCGCCACCGTCGCGGCCCGCGCCCCCGGTCTCGCGGAGCGGCTGGAGGTGGTGCGCGCCGACGCGATGAAGCTCGCGGACGTGCCGGGGCCGGCCCCCACCGCGCTCGTCGCGAACCTCCCCTACAACGTCGCCGTGCCCGTCGTCCTGCACCTGCTGGCCGCGCTGCCGTCGCTGCGGACCGCGCTGGTCATGGTGCAGGCCGAGGTCGCCGACCGGATGACCGCCGCGCCCGGCTCCAAGATCTACGGGGTGCCGTCGGTGAAGCTCGCCTGGTACGGGGAGGCGCGCCGCGCCGGGGCCGTCGGCCGCGCCGTGTTCTGGCCCGCGCCGAACGTCGACTCCGGGCTCGTCGCGTTCACCCGCCGCGAGCCGCCGCCGACCGCGGCGTCCCGGGAGGAGGTGTTCGCGGTGGTCGACGCCGCGTTCGCGCAGCGCCGCAAGACGCTGCGCGCCGCCCTCGCGGGCTGGGCGGGCTCCGCGGCCGCCGCGGAGGAGGCGCTGCGCGCCGCGGGCGTCGATCCGCGGGCCAGGGGCGAAGCGCTGGACGTGGCCGCCTTCGCCCGGATTGCCGAGTATGGTCCTTCACGCCGGGGAGGTCGCTCCCCGAACCCCTAGGCGGACGTTTCCCCCGGGGCGGGCCCCGCGCGGAGCGGGCGGCACAACACCAGCACGAGCCGGAGGTCGATGTGAAGGCGCGTTCGCGGACGGCGCGGACCAGGATGCCCCTCCTGGGGAGGCGGGCGTCCCTCGCGGGGACCGCGCTGCTCGCGGCCGCGGGCATGATCGCGACGGTGGCGGCCGGGTGCCGGGACGGCGCGGGCGCGGCACCGAAGATCACCACGACGGCGCGGGCCGGGGTCGCGCCGGTCCCGCCGAAGGAGGGCGCCTACTTCGGGGCCTGGGTGCCGCCCGAGGGCACCGGGCGGCCGCCGGCGTCCGGGAGCCCGTCCGCGCGCCCGTCCGCGCCCGGGGCGTCCTCCGGGCCGGCGTCGGCGTCGCCGTCCGGCAGGGACGCGGGCAAGCCGGGCATGGCCCCCGTCGTGGGCTTCGAGAGCCGCCTCGGCCGCCGGCTCGACATCGTGCAGAGCTACCGGAGCTGGAAGGGCGACTTCCCCGGCGACCTGGAGAAGTCCGTCGCGGACGGCAACCGGTACCTCCTGCTGACCTGGGGCGGCGCCGACACCCGGAAGATCGTCCAGGGCGAGTACGACGATCTCATCGCCAAGCGCGCCCGCGCCGTGAAGGCCCTCGGCAAGCCGGTGTTCCTGCGCTGGTCGCGGGACATGGACCGGGCGTCCGCCGGGAAGCGCGTCCACTCCCCGCAGGACTTCGTCGCCGCGTGGAAGCACCTGCGGGAGGTGTTCAAGCGGGAGAAGGTCGACAACGTCGCGTGGGTGTGGTGCCCCACCGCCCGCGGGTTCGGCGGCGCCGACGCCGGCTCCTTCTACCCGGGCGACGACCAGGTCGACTGGATCTGCGCCGACGCCGAGCCCGGCGCCGACTACGACTACCGCGACCTGTCCGAGGCCGTGAAGCTGTTCATGCAGTGGGCCCGCAAGCACAAGAAGCCCATCATGATCGCCGAGTTCGGGGTGCCGAAGTCCTACGGCCCGCGCCGCGCCGAATGGCTCCGCGAGGCCGCCAAGACCCTGCAGGACCCGCAGGTCAAGGCCGTCGTCTACTTCAACTCCGACGAGCAGGCCGAGAACGCCCGCGACAAGCGCCGCGCCTACTCGGTGAACGGGGACAAGCACGCGATGTCGGCGCTCCGCGAGCTGGCGACGACCCCGTACTTCAACCCGCGCAACCTCCCGGTGACCAGCGGCGGGTGATATGTCCACCCGGCGGGGACGCCCCGCCTGCCCCCGGCAGGGCCATTTGCCAATAGGGTTTCCGACGTGAGCGCAGTGAGGGTACGCGTCCCCGCCAAGGTCAACCTGCAGCTCGGCGTGGGGCCGGTCCGCGACGACGGCTACCACGACCTGGTCAACGTCTTCCACGCCGTGTCGCTGTTCGACGAGGTGACGGCCGAGCCGGCCCCGCGGCTGGAGGTGCGCGTGCAGGCCGCGCCGCACTCGCGGGTCGACGTCGGCGGCGTCCCGGCCGGCGACGGCAACCTCGCGGTGCGGGCGGCCCGGCTGGTCGCCGGCCGGCTCGGCGTCGAGCCGCGGGTCGCGCTGCGGATCCGCAAGGCGATCCCCGTCGCGGGCGGCATGGCGGGCGGCAGCGCCGACGCCGCCGCCGCGCTCGTCGCCTGCGCGCGGCTCTGGGACGACCGGGAGCAGCCCGCGCTGTCCCGCGACGACCTGATGGAGATCGGCGCGGACCTCGGCAGCGACGTCCCGTTCGCCGTCCTCGGCGGCACCGCGGTCGGCGTCGGCCGCGGCGAGCGGCTCACCCCCGCCCTCACCCGCGGAACCTTCCACTGGGTGTTCGCCACCGCCGACGGCGGCCTGTCCACGCCCGCCGTGTACGGCGAGTGCGACCGGCTCCGCGCGGAGGCGGGTCGGGCGGCCCCGCGGCCCGAGGTGTCCGAGGGGCTGATGACCGCGCTCGCCACCGGCGACGCGAAGGGGCTCGGCGCCGCGCTGTACAACGACCTGCAGCCCGCGGCGCTGTCGCTGCGCCCGTCGCTGCGCCGCACCCTGGACGCGGGGCGCGACCTCGGCGCGGTCGGCGCGCTCGTCTCCGGCTCCGGCCCCACCTGCGCGTTCCTCGCCGAGACCGCCGAGGACGCCGCCGACCTCGCGGACGCCCTGGACGGGGCGGGCGTCGCCGAGCAGATCGTCCGGGCGTTCGGCCCGGTCCCCGGGGCCACCCTGATCTGAGCCGGGGGCTGCGGCCGGGGCCTGAGCCCGGGGGAGCCCGCGCTGTGAACCTCCTGTGCGCGACGGGCGTCCCACTCTCCGTGACAGCCATTTCCTGCCGCACCGATCCCCCCGGCGAGGTGGAGCGATGACGATCCTGTCCGGCCTGCTCGGTCTGGTCGCGCTCGTCATGATGGCGACGCTCGTCGTCCTGGCCGTGCGCCGCGACCGTGACATACGCCACAACGCCCCTGGCGCCACCGCGCGGGCCGCTACTGTGCGAGGCCGTGCCGGGGACCGCTCCGCACCCCCGGCCGTCCGCTGAACCACGGCGACGTGCGAGGCCGGCCATGCGAGGCAGGCCATGCGAGGCCGCTATGAAGGGAGCGCGGGGATGAGCCTGCTGTTCTTGCTGGTGCTGGTGGGCCTGGTCCTTCTCGTGCTGGCCGGGGTCGTGATCGTCTTGGTCGCAGCCGTCAGCAGGAGCCGTGCCTCCGCCCCGCCCGCCTACGGGCAGCAGGCGTACGGCCAGGACCAGCAGCCCTATGGGCACGGCGGGCAGGGGTACGGCCAGCCGGGACATCCGCCCGCGCAGCCGCCCCCCGCGCCGCCGCAGGGTCCGCCGGACGCGCCGCAGGGCTGAGCGCGCGGCACGGGCGTTCGAGCGGCCCGGCGGGGGCAATAGGGTTGACGGTGCCGTGAATCTGATCAACCTTGAGAACGTCGCCAAGTCCTACGGGCCCCAGCCGCTGCTCGACTCGGTGTCCCTCGGTCTCGACGAGGGCGACCGCGTCGGCGTCGTCGGCCGCAACGGGGGCGGCAAGAGCACCCTCGTCTCCGTCCTCGCCCGCGAGACCGAACCCGACGCCGGGCGCGTCACCCACGCGCGGGGGCTGCGGCTCGGCTACCTGACGCAGCGGGACGCGTTCCCGGAGGGCGCGACGGTCCGGTCCGTCGTGCTGGGGGACCGCGCCGAGCACGAGTGGGCGGGGGACGTCCGCGTCCGCGACATCCTCGCCGGGCTGCTCACCGGCCTCGACCTGGACGCGCCGGTCGCCGGCATGTCCGGCGGCGAGCGCCGCCGCGTCGCGCTGGCCCGGCTCCTCGTCCCCGAGTCCGACCTGCTGATGCTGGACGAGCCCACCAACCACCTCGACATCGAGGCGATCGACTGGCTCGCCCGCCACCTGAAGGACCGCAGGGTCGCGCTGCTCGTCGTCACCCACGACCGCTGGTTCCTCGACGAGGTCACCGACCGGACGTGGGAGGTCGTCGACGGCCGCGTCGAACGCTACGAGGGCGGCTACTCCGCCTACGTCCTCGCCAAGGCCGAGCGCGCCCGGATCGCCGCCGCCACCGAGGCCAAGCGGCAGAACCTGCTCCGCAAGGAGCTGGCGTGGCTGCGCCGCGGCCCGCAGGCCCGCACGTCCAAGCCGAAGTTCCGGGTCGACGCGGCGCAGGCGCTCATCGCCGACGAGCCGCCGCCGCGCGACTCGGTGGAGCTGACCCGGTTCGCGACCGCGCGGCTCGGCAAGACCGTCTACGACGTCGAGGACGTCACCGTCGAGCTCGGCGGCCGTGAGCTGTTCCGCCGCATGACGTGGCGGCTCGGGCCCGGCGACCGGGTCGGCCTCGTCGGCGTCAACGGCAGCGGCAAGAGCACCCTGCTGCGCCTGCTCGACGGGACCGTCCGGCCCGTGTCGGGGGAGGTGGTGCAGGGCAGGACCGTCCAGCTCGCGCACCTGTCGCAGAACCTGGAGGAACTCGACCCGTCCCGGCGCGTCCTGGAGTCGGTCGAGGAGATCCGCCGCCGCATCACCGTCGGCAAGCGCGAGTGGACGGCGAGCCAGCTCCTCGAACGGCTCGGCTTCCCCGGCGACCGGCAGTGGACGCCCATCGCCGACCTGTCCGGCGGGGAGCGCCGCCGCCTGCAGCTGCTCCGGCTGCTGATGGGCGAGCCCAACGTCCTCCTGCTGGACGAGCCCACGAACGACCTCGACATCGAGACGCTCACCGAGGTCGAGGACCTCCTCGACGGATGGCCGGGCACGCTCGTCGTCGTCAGCCACGACCGCTACTTCCTGGAGCGCGTCACCGACCACGTGGTCGCGCTGCTCGGCGACGGCCGCGTGTCGCTGCTGCCCGGCGGGGTCGACGAGTACCTCGAACGGCGCGCCGCCGGGACGGCGCCCGGGCCGGGCGCCGCGCCCGCCGCCGAGAAGAAGCCGGCGCAGGCGAAGCCCAAGGGCGGGCAGGACTGGAAGGCGCGCAAGGAACTCGACCGGCTCGAACGGCGCCTGGAGAAGCTCGCCGCGCAGGAGGCCGGCCTCCACGAGCAGCTCGCCGCGCACGCCACCGACTACGAGAAGCTCCAGGAGCTGGACGCCCGGCTGCGCGAGATCCAGGCCGAGGCCGCCCGCGTCGAGGAGGAGTGGCTGATGCTCGCCGAGGATCTCGGCTAGCAGGACGGCCGCTGGAGTAACCGGCCCCGACCGGGGATCATCCCTCAATGACGACTTGGATCATCAAGACGGACGCGCCCGGCGACGGCCCGCGGCTCGCCGTCAAGGACGCGGTCGACGTGGCCGGGCTGCCCACCACGGCGGGCTGCCGCGCCGTCGCCGAGCGCGCCGGACCCGCCGCCGCCGACGCGCCCGTCGTCGCCTCCGCCCGCGCCCAGGGCGCCCGCATCGCCGGCAAGGCCAACCTGAACGAGCTGTGCATGGCCGCCGACGGCGTCAACCCGTGGTCCGGGACGCCGGTGAACCCGCTCGACCCGTCCCGGGTGCCGGGCGGCTCGTCCAGCGGCTCCGCCGTCGCCGTCGCCACCGGCGAGGCCGACGTGGCGCTCGGCACCGACACCTCCGGGTCGATCCGCATCCCCGCGGCGTGCTGCGGCGTCGCCGGGCTGAAGACGACCGCCGGGCGGGTGCCGCTGGAGGGCGTCCGCCCGTTGTCGCCGACCCTGGACGTCGTCGGGCCCCTGGGACGCGACGTCGCCGCCGTCGTGCTCGGCATGGGCCTCATCGAGCCGGGTTTCACGCCCGTTCCGTACGACGGGTCATTGCCGGTCGCGCGGCTCCGCGTGCCGGGCGTCGAGCCCGCGATCGACGCGGCCGTGGACGACGCGCTGCGCCGCCTCGGGCCCGTCGCCGACGTGACGTCCGCGCACTACGAGGAGGCCGCCACCGCCAACGGCGTCATCGTCAGCGTCGAGGGCTGGGAGCAGAACGGCCATCTGCTCGCCGATCCCGGCAAGCTGAGCGGGCGCATCCACCGGCGCATCCAGCAGATGAAGGACGTGTCCGAGGCCGGGATGACCGGCTGGGCGCTCGGCGTGCGCAGGTCGCTGCGCGCCGAGCTCGACGCGATCCTCGCCCGGTACGCGGCGATCGCGCTGCCGGTGCTGACCTGCGTCGCCCCCGAACCCGGCGAGGCGGACGAGTCCGACCTCCGGCTGACCGCGCTGACGGGACAGGTCAACGTCGCCGGGCTGCCCGCGTTCGCGCTGCCCGTCCCGCTGCCGGGCTCGCACCTGCCGGCGTCCGTCCAGCTCGTCGGCCCGGCCGGGGGCGAGGAGCGGCTCTGCGGGCTGGCCGCCGCCCTGGAGGCCGCGCTCGCCTAGTCCCGGTCGAACGGGACCAGGAGGGTGCGGAGGAGGCCGGCCAGCACGTCCCGCTGCTCGGGGCTGAGGCCCTCAAGGATCGCCTGCTCCCGTTCGAGCAGGTCGGCGAACGCGGCGTCGACGCGGGTCATCCCCGCCTCGGTGAGGCGGACCTGCACGCCCCGCTTGTCCAGCGGGTCGGGATGCCGCTCGACCAGGCCGGCGGCCGCCAGCCGGTCTATGCGGTTCGTCATGGTGCCGGACGTGACCAGCGTCGCCCGCAGCAGCCGCCCGGGGCTCAGCTGGTACGGCGCGCCCGCGCGGCGCAGCGCGGTGAGGACGTCGAACTCCCACGACTCCAGGTCGTGCGCCACGAACACCGCGCGCCGCGCGCGATCCAGATGCCGGGCCAGCCGGGACACGCGGCTGAGAACCTGCAGCGGCCGGACGTCCAGGTCCGGACGCTCGGTCTGCCATGCCTCGACCAGCCTGTCGACCTCATCGCGCATCCCGCAAGCCTATCTGTCTCGACATCAAGACACGCGCCCCGGATCAGCCCGGCAGCGCCGCGCTGATCAGCTTCGCAGCCTCCGGCGCCTGCCGGTACCCCTCCCGGTAGGCCGGCGGCCAGCGCGCCAGGTCGCCCACGTCGTCGCCGAACGCCTCCAGCGCCCGCTCGTCCGGGACGATCCGCACGTCGGCCCCCGCGCCGTCCGACATGTGCGCGAGCGGCTCGACCAGCACGATCGTCCCGGCGCCCGCCGCGAGGGCCGTGTTCGACCCGCCGGCGAACGCCCCGTCCATGTAGGGGCGCCCGCCGATCGTCACCGGCCGGGCGAAGCCCGGCGCGGCGCTGCTCGCCGCCACGGCCGCCGACAGCGGGACGCCGCCGGCCGCGTCCCACACGACCGGCTCGCCCGACGCGACGTCGACGGCGGTGACCAGCAGCCGCCCGGCCGGCCACTCGTCCGTCCCGACCAGGAAGCGCATGCCCGCCCGGTGCCGCTCCTCCGGCAGCGCCCTCGCCTCCAGCGCGAGCCGGCCGATCCGGCGCCTGGCCTCGTCCGGCGCCAGATCCGGGTCGGCGCCCAGCTCGAAGGCCCGCGTCATCGCCGAGAGGTCGGCCGGCGGGCGCGGCCCCCTCGGCGGCAGCTCCGCCAGCTCCGCCAGATCCCGCCGCGTCCTGATCGCGGCCCCGGCGATCGCGCCCGCCGACGTGCCCACGATCAGGTCCGCGCCCGCGGGGTCCGCGCCCGCCTCGCGCAGCCCCGCCGCGAGGCCGAGCAGCCACGCCGTCCCGACCGGGCCGCCGGGGCCGAGGACCAGTGCCCATCCGTTCGCCGTCATGAGGGCGAGCCTAGGAACCCCGGGCCGCGCGGTACATCGGCCGCTGGACGTAGGCCGCAGGACTCTTGACATCAAGATATGGGGCCGGGCATGCTGTGTCTTGATGTCGAGAGAAAATGGCGCCGTGTGGGATCCCGCGCAGTACGGGATCTTCGGCGGTGAGCGCGCGAGGCCGTTCGCCGAGCTCATCGCGCGCCTCGACGCGCACCTCGGCGGGGCCGAGCCGGCGCGCGTCGCCGACCTCGGCTGCGGCAGCGGCGAGCTGACCGCCGCCCTCGCCGCCCGCTGGCCCGGCGCCGTGATCGACGCCCTCGACAGCTCACCCGAGATGATCGGCGCGGCACGCGAGCACGAGATCCCGGGGCGGCTCCGCTTCCGGGTCGGGGACGTCGCCGCCTGGGAACCCGACGGGCCCGTCGACGTCATCGTGTCCAACGCCGTCCTGCACTGGGTTCCCGAGCACCTCGACCTGCTGCCCCGATGGGTCGGCGCCCTGGCGCCCGGCGGGCACCTCGCCTTCCAGGTCCCCGGCAACTTCGGCGCGCCCAGCCATGCCCTGCTGCGCGAACTCGCCCGCTCCGACCGATGGCGCGCCGAGCTCGGCCGCCTCCAGCGGGACGCGCCCGTCCTCGACCCCGCCGGGTACCTCGACCTCCTCGCCCGCCACGGATGCTCCGTGGACGCCTGGGAGACCACTTACGCGCAGGTGCTGCAGGGTGACGACCCCGTCCTCGAATGGGTCAAGGGCACCGCGCTGCGGCCCGTCCTCACCGCCCTCGACCCGGACGAGACCGGCGAGTTCCTCGCCGCCTACCGCGAGCGGCTCCGCCGCGCGTACCCCGCCGCACCGTACGGCACCGTGTTCCCGTTCAGGAGGATCTTCGTGATCGCCACCCGGAACACCACCTAGACGGGATGCCGCCCGCCCGACGAGGGAAGCGACTCGTTCCCCTGCGGTGCCGACTCGGACGGAAGGGCGGCGTCCGCAGATCCCGGACTCGCGACCCGAGCCCGGCGACCCCTGGCCGGTGGCCGGCCGGATGAACTCCGGGCGGCCACCGGCCGCCGCGTCCGCGTCAGGTCGAGGCTTCGGCGACCCCGTCCAGGTCGCGGCGCGCCCGCCGCCGCTCCTTCTCCGCCTTCGCCGCCGCCTTCTCCTCGGCCTTCACCAGCTTCGCCGCGGCCTTCTCCGCGCGCCGCTCCTGCCGCTCCCGCTCCTTGCGGCGGCGGCGCGGGTCCAGCGACGGCTTCGGCTCCAGCGCCGACAGCCCGTTCCACGCGAGGTTCACCACGTGCGCGGCGACCTCCTCCCGGCGCGGCTTGCGGACGTCCAGCCACCACTGGCCCGTCATCGCGACCATGCCGACGAGCATCTGCGCGTACATCGGCGAGAACTTCTCGTCGTAGTCGTGCCGGTCGAACTCCTGCGCGAGGACGTACTCCACCTCGCCCGCGATCTCGCTCAGCAGGCTCGCGTAGCTGCCGGTGCCCGTCCCGCCGTGCGAGTCGCGGACCAGGATCCGGAACCCGTCCGGATGCTCCTCGATGTACTCCAGCAGCGCCAGCGCGGCCTTCTCCAGCTTCCCGCGGTAGTGGATCGCCGAGGCCAGCGAGTCCGTGACGAGCTTCAGCAGCCGCTCGAACTCCCGGTCGACGACGACCGCGTAGAGGCCCTCCTTGCCGCCGAAGTGCTCGTACACGACGGGCTTCGACACGCCGGCCGCGGACGCGATCTCCTCCACCGAGGTGCCGTCCAGGCCGCGCTCGGCGAACAGCGAACGGCCGATGTCGAGGAGCTGCTCGCGGCGTTCCTTACCGGTCATCCGCTTTCTGCGCGGTCTGGGAGCGGGTTCTGTCACGGGATCAATTGTGACGGTCAAACCGGCTGCTTCGCGCGTTTCGCCGCCAGCCTGTCGCTGTTCGGCCACCGGACGTCGTACGCCCAGCCCGCCTTCTCGAAACCCTGGATGATCCGCGCGCTGATGTCGACCTGCCCCTTCAGCACCCCGTGCCGCGCGCACGTCGGGTCGGAATGGTGCAGGTTGTGCCACGATTCGCCCAGCGACGGGATCGCCAGCCACCACACGTTGCGGGACTTGTCCCGGACCTCGAACTCCTCCTTGCCGAAGGTGTGGCAGATCGAGTTGATCGACCACGTCACATGGTGGACCAGCGTGATCCGGACGAGCCCGGCCCAGAACAGCGCGGTCAGGAAGCCCGCCCACGACATCGTGATCAGCCCGCCGAGCACCGCCGGCAGCAGGAACGACACCGCCACCAGCCCCGGGAACGCCCCGTGGATGCGCCGGATGTCGCGGTCGTTCAGCAGGTCCTTGGCGAACCGCTGCTTGGACGTCCGGTTGGCGTCGAACAGCCAGCCGTAGTGCGCCCACAGCAGCCCCTTCGTCAGCGCCTTCCAGTCGTCGCCGAACCGCCAGGGCGAGTGCGGGTCGAACTCCTTGTCGGAGTGCTTGTGGTGCCGCCGGTGGTCGGCGACCCACGTGATCACCGGCCCCTCGATCGCCATGCTGCCCGCCAGCGCCAGGAAGATCTTCAGGCCCCGCCGGGCCTTGAACGACCCGTGCGTGAAGTACCGGTGGTACCCGACCGTGATGCCCGCGGCGGACAGCAGGTAGAACACCGCCGTCAGGACGACGTCCGTCCAGCCGAGGAACCGGCCCCAGGCGAGCGGGACCGCCGCGAACAGCGCGAGGAACGGCACGCCGGTGAACACCGCGATGAGCACCCGTTCCGCGTTGCCCCGCGATACGGGCTGGATCTCGGGCCGCGGCCGCCGGCGAGGAGGATCCACGGTTGGAGCAGTTGTCATGCGTCACCACTTCCTGTGACTAGAGGCAGTCCTTACCTACGCCAACGTAACCTACGGAACCGTAGGTTGGACAGGTTCGACCGGTAAAATCGGGGGGAAACTGCCTCTCAGGCCATAAACCCCTCCCGCACCCCGCCCCCGGAGCGCTGCGGAAACACTCCGTGGCAGGGACGAGCCAGGGCGGGCCGAGCCTGCGCCATGAGCTTGCTCGCAGACCCGTGGCTCGAGGTGCTCTGTGGTGGACGTTCTAAACCGATTCGGGTAATTCGGTCAGGATGCCCCGGCGGGGGAGTCGGCGCTCCGCCGCCCGGAGTCCGCTCTCGCGTCACCGGGAATCAAGTGGGTCTCGATGTGCGCGTGTCGGTATCGTTGAGCCCGGTCGGCTCGGGCTGCTGTCCGAACTGTCCGCATTGATCCGGCGTGGTGTAATCGGCAGCACAAGGGTTTTTGGTGCCCTTAGACAAGGTTCGAATCCTTGCGCCGGAGCCGTGTGGAGCGTCCCCCCAGGTGCGGGCCGGGAGCGGGGGACGGGGTGACAGGTCGCAGGTGGGCGGTATCCTGCCCGTGTCGGGTGCGTTCCGGCCTGCCGTGGTTCGATCCCGCAGGCGGGCGCGTCCGAGACCGATCCCGTCCGCGATGCCGAGGAGCCTCCTTGTGAGCGCTGCGAGCCGACCGGCCGCCGTCATCGTTCTCGCCGCGGGCGAGGGCACCCGGATGAAGTCCCGCAAGTCGAAGGTCCTGCACGAGCTGTGCGGGCGCAGCATGCTCGGGCACGTGCTGGCCGCCGCGCGGCACCTGGAGCCGGAAAGGCTCGTCGTGGTCGTCGGGCACCGGCGCGAGCAGGTCGTCGGGCACCTCGCCGAGCACGCCCCCGACGCCGAGGCCGTCGTCCAGGAGCACCAGGGCGGCACCGGGCACGCGGTGCGGATGGCGCTGGAGGAGACCGGCGCGCTGGACGGCACCGTCGTGGTCACCAACGGCGACCACCCGCTGCTGCGCGGCGAGACGCTGCGGGAGCTGGTGCGGGTGCACGAGAGCGAGGGCAACGCCGCGACCGTCCTGACCACCGAGATGCCGGACGCGACCGGGTACGGGCGCATGGTCCGCGCGGCGGACGGCAGCGTCGAGGCGATCGTCGAGCACAAGGACGCCACCGAGGCGCAGCGGGCGATCAAGGAGATCAACGTCGGCATGTACGCCTTCGACGGCGTCCTGCTGGCGGACGCCCTGAAGCGGGTGACCACCGACAACGCGGGCGGCGAGGAGTACCTCACCGACGTGGTGGCGATCGTGCGCGGCGACGGCCACCGCGCCGGCGCCCACCTCGTCGCCGACTGGGTGGAGACCCAGGGCGTCAACGACAAGGTCCAGCTCGCGCAGGCGCGCAGGCAGCTGAACGACCGCATTCTCGAAGCGCACATGCGGGCCGGCGTGACGATCGTCGATCCGGCGTCCACGTGGATCGACGTCGATGTGACGGCGGAGCCCGACGCGGAGGTCCTCCCGGGGACGCAGCTGCACGGGAGGACCCACCTGGGCGAGGGCTCGCGGGTCGGGCCCGGGTGCACGCTGACCGACACGCGGGTCGGCGCGGGCGCGACCGTGATCAACGCCGTGTGCGTGGAGGCGGAGATCGGGCCCGAGGCGTCCGTGGGGCCCTACGCCTACCTGCGGCCGGGCACGCGGCTCGCGCGGAGGGCCAAGGTCGGGACGTACGTCGAGACGAAGAACGCCGACATCGGCGAGGGCACGAAGGTGCCGCACCTGACCTACGTGGGCGACGCCGAGATCGGCGAGGGCTCGAACATCGGCGCCAGTTCGGTGTTCGTGAACTACGACGGCGTGCGGAAGCACCGCAGCGTGATCGGGTCGCACGTGAAGATCGGCAGCGACAACATGATCGTCGCGCCGGTGGCGGTGGGCGACGGCGCCTACACCGCGGCCGGGTCGGTGATCGTCCAGGACGTCCCGCCGGGGGCGATGGCGGTCGCGCGGGCGCGGCAGCGCAACGTCGAGGGCTGGGTGGAGCGGAAGCGGCCGGGGACCCCGGCGGCGGAGGCGGCCCGGCGTGCGAAGGACGAGGGCGCGCCCTAGCGCGGGCCCCGGTGAGGACCTCCCCGCCGCCGAGGCGGGGACGTGGAGGACAGCGGCGTCTTCCGAGGACAACAGAGCGACCCCGTGTGCCGGACTCTTGCGTGCGCGGGGAGTGGGGACAACAACCCACATGTAAGGCACAGTTCCATTGAGGGGGAGTTGTCAGAGGTGAGTGGGATCAAAGCGAGCGGTCAGAAGAAGCTGATGCTCTTCACCGGCCGAGCCCACCCGGACCTGGCCAGGGAAGTCGCCGACAACCTCCACATCGAGCTGACTCCGACGTCCGCGTACGACTTCGCCAACGGTGAGACGTTCGTGCGCTTCCTGGAGTCCGTCCGCGGCTCGGACGCCTTCGTGATCCAGAGCCACACGGCTCCGATCAATCAGTGGATCATGGAGCAGCTGATCATGGTGGACGCGCTGAAGCGGGCGTCCGCCAAGCGGATCACCGTGGTGGCGCCGTTCTTCGGGTACGCGCGGCAGGACAAGAAGCACCGGGGCCGCGAGCCGATCTCGGCGCGGCTGATGGCGGACCTGTTCAAGACGGCGGGCGCCGACCGGCTGATCACCGTCGACCTGCACACCGCGCAGATACAGGGCTTCTTCGACGGCCCGGTGGACCACCTGTTCGCGCTGGACCTGCTGGCCCGGCACTTCGAGAGCCGGCTGGACACCTCGCAGGTGACGGTGGTCGCGCCGGACGCGGGCCGGGTGCGGGTCACCGAGCGGTGGTCGGACCGGCTGGGCGGCGTGCCGATGGCGATCATCCACAAGAAGCGCGACCCGGACGTGGCGAACGAGGTGAAGGTCTTCGACGTCGTCGGCGAGGTGGAGGGCCGCACCTGCGTGGTGGTCGATGACATGATCGACACCGGCGGGACGATCGTGAAGGCGGCGGACGCGCTGTTCGAGCAGGGCGCGGCGCGGGTCGTGGTCGCGGCGACGCACGGCGTGCTGTCGGGTCCGGCGGTGGACCGGCTGAAGAACTCGCGGATCTCCGAGGTGGCGCTGACGAACACGCTGCCGATCCCCGAGGACAAGCAGTTCGACAAGCTGACCGTCCTGTCGATCGCCCCGCTGGTCGCCCGTGCGATCAACGAGGTCTTCAGCGACGGCTCGGTCACCAGCCTCTTCGGCGGGCACAGCTAGCCGGCCGCGAAGGCGGGGCTCTGGCTTGGGGCGCGGTGCCGATCGGCTAGACTCTGTGAATCGCGCATGCCTCCGGGTCGTTTCAGTGCGGTGCCGACGCAGGAGCCGCACTCCCCGGGGGACGCAACGAATCTTTGAGGTCGCCCGCCCGTGGTCGGCGTGCGAGGATCGCAACTGTCCGTAGCGGACGTCCGGGCGCCGGACGGCCGTGGATCGCAACAAGCAGGGAGTTTTCGCCGTGTCCGAGGTACGCATCGCCGCCGAGCCGCGCACCGAGTTCGGTAAGGGTGCCGCGCGGCGCACCCGCCGGGCCGGCAGGGTGCCCGCCGTCCTCTACGGTCACGGCACCGACCCGCAGCACATCTCGCTGCCGGGCCACGATCTGATGCTGGCGCTCAAGACCCCGAACGTGCTGCTGACCATCGAGGGGCTCGGCAACGGGACGGAGCTGGCGCTGCCGAAGGACGTGCAGCGCGACCCGATCAAGGGGTTCCTGGAGCACGTCGACCTGCTGCTGGTGAAGCGCGGCGAGAAGGTCGTCGTCGACCTGCCGGTGAACGTCGTCGGCGACGTGGTCGCGGGCGGGCAGGTGGCGCAGACGGCGGTGGAGATCTCCGTGGAGGCGGAGGCCACCCACATCCCGGAGTCGGTCGACCTCGACATCACCGGCCTGGAGATCGACACGCAGGTGCTCGCGAAGGACTTGAAGCTCCCGGAGGGGACGACGCTGGCCGCCGACGAGGAGACGCTGATCCTGCAGATCTCCGACGCCACGGCGGCGACGGAGCCGGAGACCGCGGCGGAGGCCGCGGAGGGCGAGGGCGCGCCGGCCGCCGAGGGCGAGGCCGAGCCCGCCGCCGAGTGACGCAGGCGCGGCCGCGCTCAGCCGGTCGCAGTGGTTCTTTCCATGGCCCCCGCGGGTGTGCGCACCGGCGGGGGCCGTGCTCGTGCGTGAGGAGTTCGGGTGAGCGCGGATCTCTGGCTGGTGGTGGGGCTGGGCAACCCGGGCCCGTCGTATGCGCGGAACCGGCACAACGCGGGGTTCATGGTGCTGGACGTGCTGGCGGCGCGGGCCGGGGGCCGGTTCAAGTCGCACCGGGCGCGGGCGGAGGTGCTGGAGGGCCGGCTCGCGGGGGCGCGGGTGGTGCTGGCGAAGCCGCGGTCGTTCATGAACGAGTCGGGCGGGCCCGTGAAGGGGCTGTGCGACTTCTGCAAGGTCCCGGTGGAGCGGCTGATCGTCGTCCACGATGAGCTGGACATCCCGTTCGGCGCGGTGCGGCTGAAGCGGGGCGGCGGTGACAACGGTCACAACGGGCTGCGGTCGGTGACGAAGTCGCTCGGGTCGAGGGAGTACCTGCGGGTGCGGTTCGGGGTGGGCCGGCCGCCGGGGCGGATGGACGCGGCGGCGTTCGTCCTGAAGGACTTCTCCGCGGCGGAGCGCAAGGACCTCGACCTGGAGCTGGACCGGGCGGCGGACGCGGTGGAGGCGCTGATGGCGGACGGGCTGGCCGTGGCGCAGAACGTCTTTCACGCGAGCTGACCGGATCCGGCCACGGATCGCTCTGGACAGACGGCGGCCATACCCCCGGTCGCATTCCTTTTGTCCGGATAAGCCCAAATTCCCGGACGTTGCCGGGGCGATGGCCGCGTTCCCGCCGTGACCACGGCAAAGCACCCGTAAGATGCTGCTCGAACGAGGTTCCAGGTGCATGTGAACCTGAGGCGACGTTCAACCGTCTTCGGTGTGAATCGCGCTGACGGGGCGCGTGTTACAGGGGATTGGTGAGTGGTCTATGGCCGTCGTTGACAAGGTTCAGGCCGAGTCATCGACCCGCCATGAGCAGGGGCGCGCGCCGTCGCAGAACTGGAGTGTCAGATACCGCCGGGTCGCGAAGTGGCTCGACGTCCTCAGCATGCTGATGGCCGGCGTGATCGCGTTCGTGCTGCGGTTCCCGGGCGTCCCGACGGAGCTGAACGCGCCGTACGTGGCGCTGACCGTCCTCCTCCCCGTCGTGTGGCTGCCGACGCTGATGCTGTGCCGGGCGTACCAGCCCCGGTACATCGGCGTCGGGTACGAGGAGTTCCACCGGGTGCTGCGCGCCGGGTTCATCCTGACCGCGGCCGTCGCGATCGTCGCGTACGCGACGAAGACCGAGGTGGCGCGCGGCTACGTGGTGATGGCGCTGCCGCTCGGCACGCTGCTCGCGCTGACCGCCCGGTACCGGCTGCGCAAGCGGCTGCACAAGAAGCGCTGGAACGGCGAGTGCATGCGGCGCGTGGTCGCGGTGGGGCACCGGACGTCGGTGGCCGACCTGATCCGCGAGCTGCGCAAGAAGCGCTACCACGGCATGGACATCGCGGCGGTGTGCCTGCCGCCCGCGCTCGCGTCCGGCGACGACGCGGTCGCCGAGGTGGAGGGCGTCCCGGTGATGGGCGACTTCGCGCAGGCCGCGGCGGTCGCCGAGCGGATCGGCGCCGACTCGGTGGCGGTGCTCGCCTGCCCGGAGATGGACGGGGTGGCGCTGCGCCGGCTGGCGTGGCAGATCGAGCGCGACGACATCGAGCTGGTGGTGGCGCCCGCGCTGATGGACGTGACCGGCCCGCGCATCTCGATCCGGCCGGTGTCGGGGCTGCCGCTGCTGCACGTGGAGCACCCGGAGCTGGACGGCGGCCGCAAGGTCTTCAAGAGCCTGTTCGACCGGACGGCCGCGCTCGCCGGGCTGCTGGTGCTGAGCCCGCTGATGCTGATCGTCGCGCTGCTGATCAAGCTGACCAGCGCGGGCCCGGTGATGTTCCGGCAGACCCGGGTCGGGCGCGGCGGCCGGGAGTTCACCGTGCTGAAGTTCCGCACGATGGTGCAGGACGCCGAGGCCCGCAAGGTCGAGCTGATGCAGCTCAACGAGAACGACGGCGTGCTGTTCAAGATCCGCGAGGACCCGCGGATCACCCGGGTGGGGCGCTGGCTGCGCCGCTACTCGCTGGACGAGCTGCCGCAGCTGTTCAACGTGCTGCGCGGCGACATGTCGCTGGTGGGCCCGCGCCCGCCGCTGCCGGAGGAGGTCGCCCAGTACGGCGGCGACGTGTACCGGCGGCTGGTGGTGAAGCCGGGGCTGACGGGCCTGTGGCAGGTGAGCGGCCGCTCGGACCTGTCGTGGGAGGAGTCGGTGCGTCTCGACCTGCGCTACGTCGACAACTGGACGTTCGCGATGGACCTGCAGATCATGTGGAAGACGTGGTCCGCGGTGTTCCGGGGCTCCGGCGCCTACTGAGGGGACCCGGGCATCGGGCCGGCTCGGGTATGCATGAGAAAGTAGATCGAACAGACCATTCGAGTCGGGAATGTGATCAGCGGATGACGGATGTGGACGACCACGCGCTGGCGGCGGAGCTCGCCGGCGCGGCGGGGCGGCTGCTGCTGGGCGTGCGGGACGAGGTCGGGTTCGCGGACGCGCGGGTCCTGAAGGACACCGGCGACCTGCGGGCGCACGAGTACCTCATGGCGGCCCTCGCGGAACGCTGTCCCGGCGACGCCGTCCTGTCCGAGGAGGGCCGTTCCTCCGTCGCGGGGAAGCGTTCGAAGGGCGACGACCGCGCGCCGACCCGCAACACGTCCGCGGCCGGGCGGCGCGCCGCCCGCCGGGTGTGGATCGTCGATCCGCTGGACGGGACTCGCGAGTTCTCCGAGGAGGGCCGCCGCGACTGGGCCGTCCACGTCGCGCTGTGGGAGCGGGACGAGTCCGGGCGGGGCAGGCTGGCCGCCGGCGCGGTGGCGCTGCCGGCGCAGGGCCTGACGCTGCGCACGGACGCGACGGGCGGCGCCGCCCTCGTCCGCACGGAGCCGGGGGAGCCCGGCCCGGAGGCGGGCGGCGCGGGCGCCGTGCAGCCGCGGGAGGTGCCGCTGCACGTTCCGGCGCCGGACGCGGGCAAGCTGCGCATCGCGGTGAGCCGCACGCGCCCGCCCGAGTTCGTCCGGCAGCTGGCGGAACGGCTCGCGGCCGCGGGGCCGGGGGGCGCGGGGGATCCCGCCGCGGGCGGCATGGACGTGGAGCTGGTGCCGATCGGCTCGGCGGGGGCGAAGATCTCCGCGGTGCTGCTCGGCGAGGTCGACGCGTACGTGCACGCCGGCGGCCAGTACGAGTGGGATTCGGCGGCGCCGGCGGCGGTGGCGCTCGGCGCGGGGGCGCACGCGTCCCGGGTCGACGGGTCGCCGCTGGAGTACAACCGGGAGGACCCGCGGCTCCCGGATATCCTGGTGTGCCATCCCGAGTCGGCGCCGACGCTGCTGACCGGCATCGCCCCTCTCCTCGCCGGGGGGCGCGGGGGGCCTTCCCCCCGCAAGGGGGAAGTGAGCGGCGCACTGCCCGGCTGAATCCGGGAGTGAATCGCGATCGGCCGCGGTTCGTCCCTGTGGGACGTCGCGTCCCGCGGCCACCGGTTGCATCTGCCAGAGAGCGTGGAGAGAGCCCCAGACCATGCAGCGTTCGGATTATCTGCTGTCCCAGTTGGACGTCCTTGAAGCCGAGTCGATCCACATCTTCCGGGAGGTGGCGGCCGAGTTCGAACGGCCGGTGCTGCTGTTCTCCGGCGGCAAGGACAGCCTGGTCATGCTGCGCCTCGCCGAGAAGGCGTTCTGGCCGGCGCCGATACCGTTCCCGGTGATGCACGTCGACACCGGGCACAACTTCCCCGAGGTGATCGAGTTCCGCGACCGGCGGGTCGCCGAGCTGGGCGTGCGGCTGGTGGTGGCGTCGGTGCAGGACGCGATCGACAGCGGCCGGGTGGCCGAGCAGAAGGGGCGCCGGGCGTCCCGGAACCGGCTGCAGATCGTGCCGCTGCTGGACGCGATCGAGGAGCACCGGTTCGACGCGGCGTTCGGCGGGGCGCGGCGCGACGAGGAGAAGGCCCGCGCCAAGGAGCGGGTGGTGTCGTTCCGGGACGAGTTCGGCCAGTGGGATCCGAAGAACCAGCGCCCGGAGCTGTGGAACCTGTTCAACACCAGGATCCAGCAGGGCGAGCACGTCCGGGTGTTCCCGCTGTCGAACTGGACGGAGCTCGACATCTGGGACTACGTCCGCCGGGAGCGGCTGGAGCTGCCCTCGATCTACTTCGCGCACACCCGCCGCGTGTTCGAGCGCGACGGGCTGCTGCTGGACGCCGAGACGGGCTTCGCGAACCGCGGCGACGACGAGCCGGAGTTCGAGGCGACGGTCCGGTACCGGACGGTCGGCGACGCGTCCTGCACGGGCGCGGTGAAGTCGTCGGCGGCGACGCTGGACGAGGTGATCGAGGAGATCGCGGCGACCCGGATCACCGAGCGGGGCCAGACCCGCGCCGACGACCGGACGAGCGAGGCCGCGATGGAGGACCGCAAGAAGGAGGGCTACTTCTGATGGCCGGGAACGAGCCCGCTCAGGCGGGGCCGGCGGGCAAGCCGATGGACCTGCTGCGGTTCGCCACCGCCGGCAGCGTGGACGACGGCAAGTCGACGCTGATCGGCCGGCTGCTGTTCGACTCCAAGTCGATCTTCGAGGACCAGCTGGAGTCGGTGGAGCGCACGAGCACCGAGCGCGGCGAGGAGTACACGAACCTGGCGCTGCTCACCGACGGCCTGCGCGCCGAGCGGGAGCAGGGCATCACGATCGACGTCGCCTACCGGTACTTCGCGACGCCGCGCCGCAAGTTCATCATCGCGGACACGCCGGGGCACATCCAGTACACGCGGAACATGGTGACGGGCGCCTCGACCGCCGACCTCGCGATCATCCTGGTGGACGCCCGCAAGGGCATCCTGGAGCAGTCGCGCCGGCACGCGTTCCTCACCACGCTGCTGCAGGTGCCGCACCTGGTCGTGGCGATCAACAAGATGGACCTCGTCGACTACGACCGCGCCGTCTACGAGCAGATCGTGGACGAGTTCACCGCGTTCGCCTCCAAGCTCGACATCACCGACCTGACGTTCATCCCCATCTCCGCCCTGCACGGCGACAACGTCGTGGAGCGCAGCGTGAACATGCCGTGGTACGAGGGGTCGTCGCTGCTGCACCACCTGGAGCACGTGCACATCGCGTCCGACCGGAACCTGATCGACGTGCGGTTCCCGGTGCAGTACGTGGTGCGGCCGCACGCCTCGACCGACCCCGAGCTGCACGACTACCGCGGCTACGCGGGGCAGGTCGCGGGCGGCGTGCTGAAGCCGGGCGACGAGGTCGTGCACCTGCCGTCCGGGCTGACCACGACGATCACCCATATCGACGGGCCGTCCGGGCCGGTGGAGCAGGCGTTCTCCCCGATGTCGGTCGTCCTCCGGCTCGCCGACGACATCGACATCTCCCGCGGCGACATGATCGCGCGGCCCAACAACCGTCCCGAGACCGCCCAGGACCTCGACGCGATGGTCTGCTGGATGACCCCGGACCGCACCCTCGCCCCGCGCTCCAAGCTGGTCATCAAGCACACCACCCGCACCGCGAAGACGCTGGTGAAGGACCTGCACTACCGGCTGGACGTCAACACCCTGCACCGCGACGAGGAGGCGGCGTCGCTCGGCCTGAACGAGATCGGCCGGGTCTCGCTCCGCGTCACCCAGCCGCTGTTCGTGGACGACTACGCCCGCAACCGGCTCACCGGCGGCTTCATCCTGATCGACGAGGCCACCAACAACACCGTCGCCGCTGGCATGATCATCGGCGCGCGCTGACCGTACGCCGCGGGGCCGCCCGGCCCCGCGGCGCCGCCCTCCCCTCCGACCCCCGACCTAGGCAGGCCCTCGATGCCCCCATCCGTCGGCGTCGTCCTCCCGACGCACAACCGGCCGGAGCTGCTGCGCCGCGCGCTGGAGTCCGTCCTCGCGCAGGACTACGAAGGCGAGCTGCGCGCGGTGGTCGTCTTCGACCGCGCCGAGCCGGACATGTCGCTCGCGGGCGACCGCGTCGAGGTCATCGCCAACACCCGGGAGCCGGGCCTCGCCGGCGCCCGCAACTCCGGCATCCTCGCGCTGGACACCGACCTCGTCGCGTTCTGCGACGACGACGACCAGTGGCTGCCCGGGAAGCTGGCCGCGCAGGTGAAGGCGCTCGAAGGCGAGCCGGACGCGGTGCTGTGCAGCTCCGGCATCCTCATCGACTTCGACGGGCGCGAGCTGCCCCGGCTGGCCGGAACCGGGCGCGTCACCTACGACGCGCTGATCCGCGACCGGATGATGAGCGTCCACTCGTCCACCTACGTGGCGCGCCGCGAGCCGCTCATCGACATCGGCATGGTGGACGAGACGATCCCCGGCAGCCAGGGCGAGGACTGGGACCTCGCGCTGCGCGCCGCCCGCCGCCACCCGGTGGTGAACGTCGACGAGCCGTACGTCCGGGTCCTGTGGGGCCTGACGTCGTACTACGCGCAGGCGTGGGAGACGAAGGTGGCCGCGCTGGAGTGGTTCCTGGAGCACTACCCGGAGATCGGGAAGGTGCCGGGCGCCGCCGGGCGCGTCTACGGCCAGCTCGCCTTCGGCTGCGCGACCGTCGGCCGCCGCAGGGACGCGCTGCGCTGGTCGGCGCGCGCCATCAGGGCCAACCCCGCCGAGCGCCGCGTGCCGTTCGCGCTGGCCGTCGCGTCCGGTGTCGTGTCCGGCAAGCGGGTCCTGCTCGCCCTGCACACCCGGGGCCGCGGCATCTGACGCGAGCCGTACCGATTCCCGGGCTTTCGCCACCTTTCCCGACGTCGCGCCGGTACTGTCATCACCCGTCGCAGTGCTAGAAGGAGCCTCTCCGTGAACAACTCTTCCCGCCGCATCGTCGCGTCCGGGACGCTGGCGCTGGCGCTGGCCCCGGCGCTCGCCCTGACCGCCGCGCCCGCGTCCGCGGGCACCGATCTCGACGCGGTCGCCGAGGGCATCACCGAGAGCGGCTACTACGTCGACTCGCACGCCAAGTACTACCAGACGGACGGGGCGCAGGAACTGCTCCGCACCGCGCAGGGCCGGTCCGTCCCGGTGTTCATCGCGATCCTCCCGGCCGGGGACGACGCCGGCCAGGTCCTCCAGCAGCTGCCCGGCCTCATGAAGCGCAAGGGCACCTACGTGGTGCTGGCCGGCAACGAGCTCAAGGCGACGTCGAACACGCTGCCGGCGAGCCAGGTGAAGGCCGTCTACACCAAGGCGGTGAAGGGCAGTAAGGGCAAGCCCGACCTGGCGCTGCTGAAGTTCGTCCAGACGCTGCCGGAGTCGAAGTACGCGCCGCCGAAGCCCGGCAAGCCCGGCAACAACGGCAAGCCCGCGCCCGAGTCCACGAAGCAGAAGGAGCAGGAGGAGGAGCGGACGCTCGCCCAGAAGCAGCCGACCGCGCCGGCCGCCGGGTACGAGCCCGTGCGGAAGGACGACGGCGGCTCCATGACGCCGTTCCTGCTCGGGGGCGGCGGCCTGGTCGTCGTCGCGGCGGCGGCCGGGGCCGGGTTCCTGCTGTGGCGCCGCCGCTCCGCGGCTCCCGCGCCCGCCGGAGCCGCCGCGAGCGCGGCCCCCGCCCCGCCCGCCCCTCCGGCCCCGCCCGCCCCGCAGGCGCCCGCTGAGGCCCCCCAGGCGGCCGAGGAGCCCAAGGGCGGCGGCACGGCCGCCGACGGCGAGCCGGAGCCTCCCAAGGACGCCTAGGAGCCCGGGGAGCTCATCAGCAGGAGGAGATGGCGTTCACCGGCGCCCGCCGACAGGGCCTTGCCCGGCGCGGCGCCGTGTGCCATCACGACGGTGCCCGGGCGGCTGCGCGGCACCCGGTTCCCGGAGCCGAGCTGGCCGCTGCCGCCCGCGCCCCACGTGAGCGGCGTCCCGTCGGTGAGGATCGCGGCGCCGTACGCCTCGCCCGCGAACACCTGCGCGACGCCGCGCAGCTTCGCGCCGTGGCTGCCCGCGACCGTCACCGGGGCCGCGCGGAGCTTCACCGTCCGATCGCCGAGCTGCCCGGCCGTGTTGTTGCCCCAGGCGACGACCGTGCCGTCCTTGCGCAGCGCGTAGTTGTGCTTCTCGGCCGCGCTGATCCCGGTGACGCCGCTGAGGACGCCCTTGCCGCCGACGCCGGACACGAGGGCCGGGACGAGCCGGTCGCGGCGGGTGCCGTCGCCGAGCTGCCCGAGGTCGTTGTGGCCCCACGACGCGACCCTGCCGTCCTTCAGCAGCGCCAGCCCGTGCTGCCCGCCGATCGCGATGCGGGTCACGCCGGTGAGCCGGCGGGCGCCGTCCAGGCCGCGCACCGGCACCGGCAGCGCCCGGTCGCGGCGGGTGCCGTCGCCGACCATGCCGTAGTCGTTGGCGCCCCACGCGAGCACCTGCCCGTTGCGGCGCAGCACCAGCTCGGTGTGCCCGTCGGCGGAGATCGCGGTGACGCCGGTGAGCGGCCTGCGGCCGTCCGGCGCCTTCACGGTCGTCGGGACCCGCGGGGCGGCGCGCCCGCCGTCGCCGCGCTCGCCGTTGCCGCGCTGCCCGTGGTCGTTGGCGCCCCACGTCACGACGGTTCCGTCGCGGCGCAGCGCCATGGAGAAGTCGTTGTTGGCGCTGACGGCGACGACGCCGTCCAGCCTGCCGGAGCGCCCGTCGGGGGCGCGGACGGGGACGGGCGCGCGGCGGTCGCGCAGGGTGCCGTCGCCGAGCTGGCCGTGGTCGTTGGCGCCCCACGCGACGACCTCGCCGGCGCCGACGACCGCGAGCGAGTGCCGCCCGCCGCCGGCGACGGCGCGCACCCCGCCGAGCCGGCCCTGCCCGCCCACCCCGGTGACCGGGGCGAGCTTGAGGTCGATGCCGGGGCCGGGGCGGCCGAGCTGCCCGTGGTCGTTGAGGCCGCTCGTCCAGACGACGCCGGTCTCGGTGCCCGCCGACCCGGCCGCGGGCGGCGGGGACACCGGCGGCGCCGCCGTGCCGTCCGCCGCGGACCGGTCGCACGCCGCCGCCGTGAGCAGCGCGGGGGCGGCGAGCAGCAGCGCGGTGAGCGAGCGGCGCGCGGGCGTCATGCCGTGCGGACGCAGGCGAACAGGTGCCTGGAGTAGTTGTCCTCGTAGGGCGGGCGCGCGTCCTCGTCGGGGCCGAGGTCGACGATCTCGTCGAAGCCCGTGTTCTCGCGCAGGAACCGTGCGACGCGCGGCGGGTCCCAGCCCCGCAGCGACTCGGCGAACCACGCCTCGTTGTCCTGGCCGGTGTCGAAGAACAGCACCCGGCCGGTGGCGCGGTCGAGGAGCCGGATCAGCTCCTCGGCGCTGACCGAGCCGCGCCCGAGGACGAAGTGGTGCAGGAGGCTGAAGCAGGACACCACGTCCCATCGGCCGGCGTCGTGGCCGCCGAGGAACTCGACGCAGTCGCCGGTGGAGATGACGCCGTCGGGCAGCCCGTAGACCGCCTGCCCGAGCGGGACGGCGAGCGGGTCGCGCTCGATGCCCTCGGCGTCGAAGCCGCGCTGCGCCATCTGCGCCACGAACCAGCCGTAGCAGCTGGCGACGTCGAGGTAGCGGCCCCCGGCGACGCCGCGCTCGGCGAGGAACGCGTCCATCTTGGCGAGCCGGTCGGTGCACTGCCGTACGGTCGTCCAGCCGGACCGCAGCTCGGGCGCGTCGATCGGCTGGTACAGCTCGTGGGTGCCGTCGAGCCAGCTCATCTTGAGCAGCAGGTCCTGCAGGGGGGTGGTGACGGGCAGCCACTTGGCGACGACGTTGGCGCCGTCGGCGCCGCTCATCGCGGCGATCGCGAGGCGGTGGTGGCCGTCGAGGATCTGGTACTGGTCGGAGCCGCGGACGGGCGCGACGAGCACCGGGTCCTGCGGGCCGCTCTGCTGCGGGCGGGGCGCCGCGCCGGGCGCCGCCTCGCCGCGGTAGCGGGCGATGAACGCGCGCGCCGCCGCGAGGACGCCGGCCGGGTCGGTGCCGCCGAAGTAGTTGCCGCCCGCCTCGATGCAGCGCAGCCCGAGCCGCCCGTAGGCGCTGCCGAGGATCTGCTCGTCGGACAGCTCGCCGTGCTCGTCGGCGAGGCGCAGCAGGGCGACGTGCGGGCCGTCCAGGAACGGGGTGGACGGCCACAGCAGGTCGCCGGTGCGGTCGGCGAACTCGCGGGCCGTCCAGCCGCCCTGCGCGCCGACGAGGAGCTGGTCGAACCGGACGGGCACCTTCCACGGGCGGCGCAGCACGGCGGTGGACACCGCGACGCGCGCCGCGGCCGGGATCGGAAGGGAGCGCCCCGCGTCGACCAGCCGCCCGTACACCGGTCCGCTCGGCGCGAGGCCGGTCTTGCGCAGCACCGCGCGGGACTTGCGGCGTACTTGGTCAATTCCCGTGGGCATGCATGCTCCTGGCAGGTGTCGTTTCCGTGGCCGCCGTTCCCGGGGCCGTCGTGTCGGGGGCCGTCGTGGGGGCCGCCGCGCCGGAGGCCGAGGGGACGGCGGCGCCCGCGGGCCCGGCGCCGGCGCGGCCCCGCCGCCCCGGCAGCAGGGAGGCGAAGGCGGTGAGGGACAGCCGCTCGCGACCGCCCCAGAGTAGGGCAATGTACAAGATCGCGCCGGGGATCAGCCCGGCGGCCAGCGCGGCCGGGCTGGAGCCGGCGACGAACCGGACGGCCAGCGGGATCGCGGCGAAGCTCAGCAGCGCCGATCCGCCCGCCCAGAACAGCCCGGCGCTCGCCGGGGACATCCCGAGGATCCTGCGGACCTGGGTGAGGGCCAGCAGCGTCCGGACGAGCAGCCCGCACGCCCGCGCCGCCGCCGCCCCGGCGATCCCGAACGGCGGGATCAGCAGCACGTTCAGCACCAGGTTCACGCCGAGCGCGGCGCTCTGGTTGACCAGGCTGAGCCCGCTGCGGCCCGCCATCAGCAGCATCACGTCGCGGGCGCCGGTCGCCGTCGCCACCAGCATCGCCATCGCCAGGATGACGGTGACGACCTCGCCCGTCCCCCGGTAGCCGTCGCCGAACGAGCCGACGTACACCGGCGCGCCCACCGCGATCGACAGGTGCACCGGCCAGGCGAGCGCGAGGTTCCAGGACGCGCACACCGCGAAGACCCGCTGCGCGCCGGCCCGGTCGGCGAGCGCCATCAGCCGGCTCACCGCGGGCTGCATGACGTTCTGCACCGCCTGGGTGGCGAGCTGGCTGATCACGATGAACCGGGTCGCGGCGGTGTAGACGGCCGCCTCGCGGGGCGAGCTGAGCGCCGCGACGAGCACGATGTCGGCGCGCTGGAACGCCGTCTGGCAGATCTGCGCGAACGCGCGCGGCGCCGTGAACCGCCAGAAGTCGCCCGCCAGCGGCCGCAGCCGGGCCGGCGGGGCAGCCGCGGGCGCGGCGCCGCCCGCGCGGCTGATCTTCCGGTACCACAGCGCCGCGACGACCAGGCACGGCAGGTAGGGCGCCGCCCACGCCGCCGCGAGCCACACCGCGTCGTCGGACAGCACCGCCGCCGCGACCACGCCGCCGACCTGCAGCGTCTGCCGCAGGATCTTGTCGACGAGGACGGTCGGGCGCATCGAGCCGTAGCCGCGCGTCGCCGCGAGCAGCGCGTCGTGCGCGCCCGCCAGCGGCAGGAACAGCGCCAGCACCCGCACCATGCCGACGGCCTGCTCCGCGTCGTCGGCGCCGATGTGGCCCGCCGTCCACGGCGCGGTGGCGAGGAGGACGAGCGCGCCGATCGCCGCGGTCGCCGCGACCGGGACGAGCGCCACCGGGACCGTCCGGCGCGCCGCGGCCCGGTCGCCGAGCGCGAGATGGCGCGGCAGCCAGCGCAGCAGCCCCGCGTCGGTGCCGAGGCCGGACACCGCCTGCAGGATGATGAACAGCGACGTCGCCGCGAAGAACGTGCCCGCGATCCGCTGCGGGTACAGGTGCGCGACCAGGAACACCAGCGCGAGCCCCTGGACGCCCGCCACGGCGGCGCCCACGAGGTTGAGGGCGCCGCCCCTGGCCAGCCTGTTCAGATTGGGCCCGCCCGGCGCGGCCGGTTCAGGACCCGGCATGCCGCCCCGCCTTGTGCGGCTTCTTCCCGTAGCGCGGCAGGACGTCGCCGACCGGGGCGGCCGGCGCGCTCTTCTGCGCGGGCGCGTCCGCGGGGTCGTCGGCGAGTTCCGGCGGCACGTACTTGGAGATGTCCTCCTGGGTCCGCGTGGCGGCGGACTCCAGCGCCTGCTCCGTCTCCGCCTGCTCGGCCACCTCGGCCGGCTCGGGGGGTTCGGCGGGCTCGGCGTCGGACGGCCGCGCCTTGCGCGCGCCCGGCCGCGGGCCGGGGGCCCGGCCGGTGCCCTGGGTGACGTCGGTCGGCGAGACCGGCTTGGGGGCGACGGGCTTGCCCGGCCCCGACGGCGGCTCCAGCGACGCGGGAGTGGGGCGGCGGCGCGCCGCGGCGCCGCGGCGGGCGGTGGCGGGCCGCGGCTCGGCCGGGCGCGGCGGCTGGCCCACCTTGGGCAGCGCCTGCGTGGTCAGGGTCGAGGCGTCGCCGGCGTCCTGGTCGTCCTCGTCGTGCGGCATGCCCGGCCAGTAGCCCTTGTCGTCGTCGCGCTCGGCGCGCCTGGCCGGGGCCGGCTGCTCGTCCGCCCACGCGGGGGAGCCCTCGGACAGCGCGCGCCGCTCCCCGCTGCCGCGCGGGTCGGCGGCGCGGACCTCGGCGGCGGCCCGGCCGCGCGGGGGCTGCGGCGCCCGGCCGCCCTGCCGGGCCGGCTGCGGCTGGCGCGCCGACCGGCCGCCGCGCTGCTCCGGCGGCTCCAGCACCACGCCCAGCACGGTGCATCCGGCGCGCTCGGCCTCGACGTACGCCTGGCGCAGCTCCTCCCGGGTCGTCACGCCCTGGTTGGCGACGAGGACGACCGCGTCCACGAACGTGCACAGCGCCTGCGCGTCCGCGTCGTGCAGGCTCGCCGCGTTGACGACGAGGTACTCGCTGCGGCGGCGCAGCACCTTCACGGTCTCGCGCATCCGCGGGCCGCTGAACCGGTGCGCGGCCTCGGCCGCGCGCGGGCCGCGCGGCAGCAGCCGCAGCTGCGAGTCGGTGTGGATCAGCAGGGTCGCCGGGTCGGTTCCGCTGAGCAGCGTGTCCGACAGGCCCTTGCCGCCGGGGCGGGCGCCGAACAGCGTGCTGACGTCGGTGTCCTCGGTGGTCGCGTCGATCATGATCGTCTTGGCGCCGGCGAACGCCAGCGACACCGCGAGGTTGGCGCTGGCCATCCGGGCGCTGCCGCCCGGGGTGGCGCTGCTGACCAGCAGCGCCACCGGGGTCTGCGGCGCGGTCGCCACGACCGCGGCGCGCAGCCGCCGGTAGGCCTCGCCGGGCGGGCTCTTCGGCGCGGCGACCAGGGCGAGCGTGTCACCGGGCGGGCCGCCCGCCGGGATGGTGGCCAGGGTGCGCACGCCCATGCCCTCGACCGCCTCGGCGTTGCGCAGCCGCTGGTTGAGCCGCTCGCGCAGCAGCACGATCGCGATGCCGAGGACGATGCCGCCGACCAGGCCGCCGAAGCCGAACATCGCGGTGCGGATCTGGCCGGGCCCGTCCGGCGCGCCGGCCGGGGTGATGACCTGGCCCGGATTGATCGGGGTGCTGCCGATGTCGTTGGTCTGCTCGTCGATCACGCCGAGCTGGTTGGTGTAGGCGGTGACGCGCTGCTGCAGCGTGGCCCGCTTGGTGCCGGACGCGGCGGCCAGCTCCCGGTTGGTCTTCAGCAGCTGCCGCTGGACCTTCTCGGACTGCGCCTTCAGCTTGGTGAGCTGGTTGTTCACCACCTCCTGCGCGCGCTGCTGCCGGTAGGCGAGGTAGGCGTCGGCGAACGCCTGCGCGCCGGCGCGGGCGTTCGCCGAGTTCTTGGCCGTGTAGGTCAGGTTGAGCACCTGCGTGTTCGGCGGGACGTCGACGACGACCGTCCCCTCCGGCTCGTGCCCGAGCTTCTCCCCGGCGATCTTGGCGACCCGGTCGGTGGTGACCAGCTGCGCCTCGGTCTGCAGGTTGACCAGGTCGTCGCCGCGGCCGTCCGGCGAGTACGGGTTGCCCTGCAGCGGGCTGACCAGCACGGTCGCGGTGGCCTTGTACGGCGCGGGCAGCACGATCGCGGCGCCGACGCCGGCGCCCGCGCCGAGCACGGCCAGCAGGATCAGCAGCGGCACGTACCGCCTGAGCACGGACAGCAGCTGACCCTGCTGCGGGTCGGCCGTCTGGTCAGCTCCCACGACGATCCCCCTTGACGATCCGGGTCGTGCTGGACGGACACATGGTCACGACTTTATCCGCGCTTGGCGCGGGACCGGTTCGGTTCATCTCAACCTCGTGGGGAGCCGGTGCCGGGAGCTGCGGCCCGGCGGACGGGGGTGCCGGGGCTCTGCCTGGTCAGCACGATGCCGCGGGCGGGGTTGGCGGACTGGTCGAGGGCGAGGACGCCGCTCGCCACCTCGCGGTCCAGGGCCCGGCCGCGCTCCACCACGACCAGGGTGAGGTCGCTGGCGGCGGCCGCGCTGATGGTGTCGGCTGCGTTGATGTCGGGAGTGGTGATCACGACGATACGGGATTCGCGGCCCGCCTTGTCGACGGCGCGGGTGAGCTGCCGGTCGTCGTCGCTGCGCACCAGCCGGACGCCGAAGGTGCGGGGCCGGGCGGCGTCGGCGGGGTCGCGCTCCTCGCCGTCCTTGCGGATGCGCAGCACGGTGGTGGCCGAGCCGCCTTCGGTGCACAGCTCGGCGAGCTCGTAGGCGACGGCGGTGCCGGCGGCGGCGGGGACGCCGGTGACCAGGACGGTGGTGGCCTCGGCGTCGAAGACGAGGTTGCGCAGCCGCCGGCAGATCTCCCGGTGCCCGCCGCCGAGCGTCCCCGACTCCACCATGATCGGCAGCTGCGCGTGCAGCCGGACGTCGGCCGGCCGCCGGATCCGCCGCGGCCGCCGGTCGATCAGCAGCACGAACGCGACCCAGCCGAGCAGCCCGACGCCGAGGCCGCTCGCGACCGCGACGTCCCGGCCGGCGTCGTCGCGGGCGGTGGGCAGCGCGGCGCCGCGCAGCACCTCGCCGGGCTGCACGACCTTGCGGTCCAGCGCGGAGATCTGCTTCTGCACCTGCTTGATCTGCTGCATGATCTCTTCGCGCCGGGTGCGGGCGGTGTTGCCGGTGAGGTCCTCGTCGTCGCCCGGCAGCGTGCGCAGCTGCTTGTGCAAGAGGGTGAGGTACTTCTCCAGGGCCTCCCGGTTGCGCTGCTGGATGCCGCCGAGGATCTGCTGCCGCAGGTCCAGGTACGCCTCGGCGACCGCCTGCGCGCCGCTCTGCGCGGCCTTCGGCGTCCCGGCCCGCACCCCGATCATCAGCACGTGCGTGGCGTTCGGCACCGACAGCTCGATGCGGTCGCGCAGCTCCGCGCGGGGCGCGTCGAAGCCGGGGAAGGTGGCGAGCCGGCGCAGCACCTCGTCCGACCAGACGAGCTGGGCCTCGGTGTCCATCGTGGTGTCCCGGGGCTCGCGCTCCTTCGGGTTCAGCGGCCGCCCCGGCGTGTATCCGGGGTGCAGCGACACCGGCGGCGCGAGCACCGAGATGTGCGCGGTGTACGTCGCCGGGGTCAGCGCGATCTTCGCGACGCCGAGCCCGGCCCCCGCCACGACCGCGACCAGCAGCGCGGCGAGGTGCCGGCGGACGGCGCCCGCGAACCGGGTGACCGGGATCGAGTCCGGGGCGAGCGGCGGTTCCGCCTGCACGTTGGACGGGCCGAGAGTGCGCTTCTTCATCGCCGGGTCATCGCCGCCCGTCCCGCCGCCAGGCCGGCTCGGTGCCGAGGAGGGCGGCGAGCTTGTCGTCGTAGGGGGCGAAGTGGTCGGCGAGGCGGCGCTGCAGGCGGTCCGGCAGCGGGGACCCCGGGCGGGCGTTGTGCCGCTCGAACGACGCGGGCCGCCAGTGCGGCAGGCCGAGGAACTCCAGGATGGAGTCGTAGCAGGGCTCCGGCTCGGAGAAGAAGTCCTCCGCGAACAGCACCAGCACCCGGTCGCGCCCGAACAGCTCGAACAGCCGCTCGATCTGGTCGGCGTACTGGCTGCGGTCCACGTAGGAGTGGTGCCGGTGGCTGTGGCTCACGTACCCCGGGTCGGCCTTGATCTTCTCGACCTCGCCGGCGAGCCGCTCGGCCTCCAGGTCCAGCGCCCGCTCGAACGGCTCGGTCTCGAATCCGCGGGCCAGCTCGTGCTTGTGCGCCGAGTAGGTGCGCACCACCGGGTCGCGCAGCAGCACGATGAGCTTCACGCCGGGCAGGTCGCGGGCGATCCGCTCCGGCGCGAGCGGGTGGTGCATGTAGTAGCCGGCCGACTCGAACGCCATCGGCGCGGCGCCGTCCATCGCGGCGGCGGCGCGGCGCTCGGCGAGCTGCCGGACCGGGAAGTGCCCCCGGTACCAGGACAGGCCCCGCGGGTAGTTGACGTCGAAGTAGTGCACGCCCTTGTGGAAGTTCGGCTGGATGACCGCCGGGTGCGCGGCCAGCGCCCGGAACAGCGAGGTGGTGCCGCCGCGCTGCGTGCCCACCATGAGGAAGTCCGGCAGCATCCGGGCGCCGGCCGTCAGCCGGCCGCCGGCGCGGGTCGCGGCCCGCCCGGCCTCCTTGACCCACTGCGGGGCGTCACGGCGTGAGATCACGAGATCCTCCGGAGGTCGGTGTGCAGGAGGGACAGCAGCCGCTCGGCGTCGGCGCGCAGCGGGCCGCCGATCGGCTCCTGCGCGGCCAGCAGGTAGCGGCGGCACAGCTCCAGCAGGTAGAGGCGGACGGTCGCCTCGGCGGCGGCGCCGGACAGCCCGAGCGGCGCCAGCGCGGCGGCGGCGCCGTCCGGCCAGGCCGCGTAGGGCGGGCCGGGCGCGGTGCGCATCGCCTCCTGCAGCCGGTAGTGCAGCAGGTCGAAGCCGTCCGGGACGCCGCGCGCGAAGCGCTCCCAGTCCCAGAGGCGCAGCACGCCGCGGTGCCAGGCCATGTTCCACGGGGTCCAGTCGCCGTGCCAGGCGCCGAAGTCGAGGGGCAGGTCGCCGTGCGCCTTGCCGACGCCCTCGACCACCTCGCCGAAGACGGCGCGCTGCCGCTCGTCCGCGATGCCGGCGGGGCTCGCGGCGATGCCGTCCCAGAACGCGCTGCCGCGCAGCGGCGCCCGCTCGACGCCGCCGACCTCGAACAGCGTCCGCATCTCGGCGACCGGGGCCCGCCCGCGCGGCCGCCAGCCGAGCGCGCTGGTCGGCAGCGGCTCCAGGACGAGCAGGTCGAGGCCGCGCCACGTCCCGTGGTGCAGCACCTCCGGGACGTGCAGCCGCGCCCGGTCGAGGCGGGCGCCGAGGTAGGCGAGCGCGGCGGCCTCGCCGCCGAGCAGGCCGCGGGCGGTGCCGGTGTCGCCGACCTTCACGAACGCGACGGGTTCGCCGCGCGGCGACAGCACGTGCAGGATCGGCTTGCGGTTGGCGCGGGCGCTGCCGAGGCCGATGCTGACCACGACTCGGCGGCCGAGCAGCTCGGCGAGCCGGTCTTCGACGGAGGGCCCGCCGCCGGTGACGCGCAGCCGGTCGCGCAGCCTCCGCTCCGGCAGCCCGGTGCGGACGGCCGCGGCGGTGAGGCCGCGGGAGGCGCGCTGCCGGACGCCGAGGTCGTGGCTGTAGCGGCGCAGCGCGGCCGCCGCGGCGCGGGGCAGGCCCGCCGGGACGAGCAGCCGGGGGTGCCTGGCGTCCGGCAGGAACGCCAGCTCGCGCCGCGCCCCCGCGGACCGCCCTCGGCCGACGGCCTCGACCGCGGCGTCCGGCCACAGCTCCTCGACCGCGGCGATCCAGGCGGCCCGCGTCTCGGCGGCCCCGCTCGCCGCCCGCCCGGTCACTCGGCCTCCTCGGCGGTCAGCGCGCGGGCGCGCGGGCGCGGGTCCGGCAGGCCGCGCTCGTCCCGCTTGGCCCGCCACATCAGGGCCACCGCGATCATCACCGTGTACAGCGGTACCTCCACCATGTCGTAGGTGATCATGAATAGGGTGCACGCGATCAGCACGCAGCAGCCCGCCAGCGAGTAGGCGCCGCGGTCTCGCCAGTGCCGCAGGAACCGGACGGTGAAGAACGCGCAGAACGCGATCGTCCCGACGACGCCGTTGGCGAAGATGAGCAGCCACACGTGCCCCTGGGTGCCGAGCGGCGGCGACTCGCACGCCTTGCAGCCGACCCGCGCGCCGCCGGCGACCTGGCCGAGGTCGCCCTGGACGTTGCGGGTGGAGCCGAAGCCGACCAGCGGGGAGCCGGTGAGCGCGCTGCGGGTGGTCTCCTCGGCGAGCAGCGTGCGGCGGTTGTTGCTGTGCGGGTTGTTCAGCCGGTCCTGGACGAGGCCGGGCAGCGGCGACAGCGCCACGACCAGCGCGCCGGCGGCGGCCATCCCGGCCGTCCAGGCGATCACCCGCGGCCCGCCGACCTGGAGCAGCTTGAGGACGCCGAACAGCCCGATCGCGCCGAGCGCGCCCCACAGGCCCCGGTTCAGCGAGTACACCACCGGCCACAGCGATGCGGCGAGGATGAGCAGCCCGAAGACGCGGCGCCGCGTCCGCGCGCGGACGATCCACGTCAGCACGAAGTAGGGGAGGAAGAACGCGTAGGCGGCGCCCCAGGTGTTGGCGTACGCGAACGGGGCCATCGGCCGGGACTGCTCGAAGCCGAGGATGGACTCGATGTCGGCGACCTTCGGGTGGACGATGTCGCGGACGAACGAGTTCCCGGTCAGCCCCTGCGGCAGGAGCATCTCCACCGGCGAGGTCAGCTGGATCGACGGGAAGAACGAGCCGATCAGGCCGCCGGCCGTCGTCACGACGAACATGAAGCCGAGCAGCCGGCCGATCTTCCCGGACGGCAGTTCCCGCTCGCTCATGTTGCCGATGTAGAGCAGGACGATGGTGAACGACAGGTACCAGGCGAGCCGGTAGCCGTACACGAGCAGCCGGCTGAACCCTCCGCCGGGCTCGGCGAGCGGCGCGTCCGCCCACAGCACGAGGACGCCCAGCACGACCCAGACGAGGAAGAACAGCCAGGCGCCGAAGCCGCTGGGCGCGACGAGGGTGCCCCGGCGGCGCCACAGCGTCAGCGCCATCGGCACGCTGATGAGCAGCAGCACCACGTTGGCCAGGCCGAGGATCCACCACAGCGGGAAGCCGAGCAGGGCGACGCTGAGCGGCCACCCCGGACGCAGCCGCCACGGCAGCAGCCGCGGCGGCGCGAGAGGCGTGCTCCCCGCGATCCCTCGCATCCCGGCCAATCAACGCTCCGTTTCCCCTGGACGCACCGTCGGGTGCGCGGACCGCGCCGCCCGTGCACCGGGCGCACGCCGCACGGTGGAGGACGCCCGGCCGCCCGCCTGGGGGGACGCCGGGCCGTGGCCGTTTTCGGCCATCCATTCCGGTCGTCCGGTAAGGCCCGTGGCGCGTCCTTCCGAGGTGCGCAGCGTACCCCGCCGCCGTGCCGAGCGTGTCCCACGGCGGTGCGGGGCGGGCGCGCACCGGCCGGATCCGAACGTCGATCGGTAGTTGAAACCGAAACGTTAACGATCAAATCGGCAGGTCATGCGCCACACGGCTACGATTGCCCGGCGCTGCGCGCCTTTGCGCGCACAATACGGTGGTTTACATCAACTTGGCACGGAGGGGTCGATGGGCAGACGCAGGTGGGGGGCGCTGGCCGCGGGGGCCGCACTGGCGCTGGGCACGCTGGCGGCGAGCTTCGCCGTCGCCGTCCCGGCGCACGCCGACCAGCGGGGATCCGAGCCGGAGCACGGGCGCATCGTCAACCCCGACCCGGCGAACTACACGCCGAACGTGGTGGACGGCGAGGTCAAGTCGATCATCAAGATCGGCGGCAAGATCTACGTGGGCGGCTCGTTCACCCAGGTGAAGGAGCCCGGCGCGAACAAGCCCACGCTGACCCGCAACCGGCTGTTCGCCTTCGACGCCTCCACCGGCGCGATCGACCCGAACTTCACGCCCAGCCTCAACAAGGGCGAGGCCAGCGTGCTGCTGCCCGCCCCCGACGGCCAGTCCATCTACGTCGGCGGCAACTTCAGCGAGATCAACGGCGTCCGCCACTTCGTGCTCGCCCGGATCAACGCCCAGACCGGCGCGCCCATCACCTCCTTCAACCCGCAGCTCGACGCCCGGGTCCGCGACCTGCGCCTCGCCGGCGGCCGGCTGTACGTCGCCGGCACCTTCGCCACGGTGGGCGGCGCCCCGCGGGCCGGTCTCGCGACGCTGAACCCGCAGACCGGCGCCCGCGACGACTTCGTGGACATCGACCTCGCCGGCACGCAGACCGGCGACGGCGTGACGCAGATCTACAAGATGGACATCAGCCCCGACGGCTCCAAGCTCGTCGGCGTCGGCAACTTCAACTCCGTCCTCGGCGCCACCCGCCGGCAGATCGTCATGCTGGACCTCACGGGCGCGTCCGCGCAGCTCGCGAACTGGGACACCACCCGCTACGCCGCGCAGTGCTCGCAGTCGTTCGACACCTACATGCGCGACGTCGAGTTCTCCCCGGACGGCTCGTACTTCGTCGTCACCACCACCGGCGCCTACGGCGGCACGTCCAAGCTGTGCGACACCCAGTCCCGCTGGGAGAGCGGCGCGACCGGCGGCGGCCAGGAGCCCACCTGGGTCAACTACACCGGCGGCGACACCACCTACGCGGTGGAGATCACCGACAGCGCCGTGTACACCGGCGGGCACTTCCGCTGGGCGAACAACCCGTTCGCCGGCGACCGGCCCGGCCAGGGCGCCGTCTCCCGCGAGGGCATCGTCGCGCTCGACCCGGTGAGCGGCCTGCCGTTCAGCTGGAACCCCGGCCGCGACAAGGGCGTCGGCGTGTTCGACATGCTGGCCACCAGCGAGGGCCTGTGGATCGGCAGCGACACCGACAACGTCGGCGGCGAGTTCCACCAGAAGCTCGCGCTGTTCCCGCTCGCCGGCGGCAAGACCGTCCCGGCGTACAACACCGGCGAGCTGCCCGGGAACGTCTACTCCGGCGGCGGCATCGGCACCGGTGCGGCGAACTACCTCCGGCACCGCTCGTTCGACGGCACGACCACCGGCCCCGAGGTGGCCGACGGCACCGCCGGCGTCGACTGGCGCTCCGCGCGCGGCGCCTTCATGATCAACGGTGAGCTGTTCTACGGCGGCTCGAACGGCACGTTCAACCGCCGCACGTTCGACGGGACCACGCTCGGCCCGAACACGGTGATCGACACCGCGGACCAGCTCGTCAACATGTCGACCTGGCACTCGCAGGTCCCGAACATCACCGGCATGTTCTACGCCAAGGGCCGCATCTACTACGCCCGCGGCACGTCCGCGCTCTACTACCGGACGTTCAACCCGGAGAGCAACGTCGTCGGCGCGCAGGAGTTCACCGCCGTGGGCAACCTGCCCGGCATGTCGTGGAGCTCCGTCGGCGGGATGTTCGTCGACGGCGGCTACCTGTACTACGTGAGCAACAGCAGCGGCAAGCTGTACCGGGTCGCGTTCTCCGAGGCCGGGGTGCCCTCGGGGGCGTCCACCGAGGTGAGCTCCGCCGACTGGCGCGGCCGGACGGTGTTCCTGTTCAGCGGCACGCCGAACGCGGCGCCGCAGGCCGCGTTCACCGCCAACTGCGACCAGCTCGAGTGCGCGTTCGACGCGTCCGGCTCGACCGACCCGGACGGCTCGATCGCCTCGTACGCGTGGGACTTCGGCGACGGCGAGCACGGCACCGGCGCCACCCCGCAGCACGCCTACGACGAGGCCGGCACCTACACGGTCAAGCTGACGGTGACCGACGACAAGGGCGCCGAGGACACCAGGACCGCCACGGTGACGGTCGCGCCGAACCAGGCGGACATCGCCTTCCGCGCGGGCATCGGCGGCAACGCCAACGTCCAGACGGCCTACGCGCAGATCCCGCCGGCCGTCCAGCCGGGCGACGGCATGATCATGATGCTGACCTTCAACAACACCGCGTCGATCACGGCGCCCCCGGCGGGCTGGACGCAGGTCGACACCCAGACGGTCGGCGGTGCCACCTCCGTCCTGTGGAAGCGGGTCGCGCAGGCCGGCGACGCCGGAACCCAGGTCAACATCGGCCTGAGCGCCTACACCAAGGCCGACATCCAGCTGCTGGCCTACGACGGCACCAACACCACCGACCCGATCGCCGCCGTCGCGAAGGCCGGCGACGCCGACTCGGTCACCGCGCACACCAGCCCGGCCGCGCAGGTCGGCGACGCGGGCTCGTGGGCGGTCTCCTACTGGGCGGACAAGTCGTCCAGCACCACCTCGTGGACGGCGCCCGCCGGCGTGGAGACCCGCCGCATCGGCATCGGCTCCGGCGGCGGCCGCATCACCAGCCTGACCGCCGACAGCAACGGCACGGTCCCGACCGGGACCTACGGCGGCAAGACGGCCACCACCGACGCCGCCAGCCGGGCCGCGATGTGGACGATCATCCTGGCGCGGGGGTCCTCCGCCGCGACGAACCAGGCCCCGCAGGCCGCGTTCAGCCGCAGCTGCGACGACCTCCAGTGCACGTTCGACGCGTCCGGCTCGACCGACCCGGACGGCTCGATCGCCTCGTACGCGTGGGACTTCGGCGACGGCGAGCACGGCACCGGCGCCACCCCGCAGCACGCCTACGACGAGGCCGGCACCTACACGGTCAAGCTGACGGTGACCGACGACAAGGGCGCCGAGGACACCAGGACCGCCACGGTGACGGTCGCGCCGAACCAGGCGGACATCGCCTTCCGCGCGGGCATCGGCGGCAACGCCAACGTCCAGACGGCCTACGCGCAGATCCCGTCGGCCGTCCAGCCGGGCGACGGCATGATCCTGGTGCTGACCTACAACAGCAGCGACGCGGAGATCACCGACCAGCCGGCCGGCTGGACGAAGGTGGACGAGCAGAACGCGGGCAACGCGACCTCGGTCCTCTACAAGCGGGTCGCGCAGGCCGGTGACGCCGGAACCCAGGTCAACATCGGGCTGAGCGCCTACACCAAGGCCGACATCCGGCTGCTGGCCTACGCGGGCACCGACACCACCGACCCGATCGCGAAGGTCGCCAAGGACACCGACGACGACTCCGGCACCGAGCACACCAGCCCGGACGCCGACGTCGCCTCCTCCGGCAGCTGGGCGATCACCTACTGGGGCGACAAGTCGTCCAGCACCACCTCGTGGACGGCGCCCGCCGGCGTGGAGACCCGCGGCACCGGCATCGGCTCCGGCGGCGGCCGCATCACCAGCCTGATCGTCGACAGCAACGCCGCGGTCCCCACCGGCACCTACGGCGGCAAGACCGCCACGACGAACGCCGCCAGCCGGGCCGTGATGTGGACCATCATCCTCAAGCGCAAGTAACCGCCCCGACCTAGCAAGAACAGTGGCCCCGACCGGCACCCCGGCCGGGGCCACTGCCTTCACACCCCCACCCTCGCCCCCCGCCGCGGACCAACCCGTACCGCGAGCCGGAGAGCAGGCCGTGCTGTCAGGCGGACCGGTGCATGGCGGCTGTGTCATGTAAGAGTCGTGAGCCCCGCTGTCTCTTGGACGGGGCTGCGGCCGAGCGCGGGCCTGAGCTGGCGGCCGCGGGCATGCCAACGGGGTTCCAAAGAGCCAGCCCCACCGGCAGCGTCTATATCCCTAGTCTCACTGGGTTCCAGGGAGTCGCCCCCTGGGCAAACACAGACGCCTCTTGGATGAGCACGATTCATGCGCTCTTGGACTAGACCTGAGCCGGGGCGCAGACCGAAGCGACAGGCACGGGCAGGCACGCGGAGGGCGCTCTAGCGCCCGGAGCGGGCATGCCCGGCGACGCAGGCGACCGCAGCGACCCCGCACACGCCCGTCACAGGCACGACAGACCGCAACAAAGGAGCGAGGATCGCCTGCGTCGCTAACGGGGGTTCCAGGGGGTCGCCCCCCTGGG